>JADGPT010000023.1 GCA_017882345.1 Bacteroidales bacterium | reverse complement strand
GAGACTAATTTACATGTAATGGATGACCCGAAATGTGAAACCAGTCAGTCATACCTTCATTTCGGAAATGTATCATTCAATTATCCTAACGGGAAAGAAGTATTGCATAAAGTAAACTTCGATCTGGAACGTGGTAAAACTTATGCATTTGTTGGCCCTACAGGAGGAGGTAAAACTACCACAGCATCTCTCATCGCCAGATTATATGATGCATCAAGAGGGACAATATTGCTGGATGGGAAGGATATTCGTTCCTATAAACCCGAAGAACGTACCAGGAAGATAGGATTTATTCTCCAGGAACCATTCCTGTTTTCAGGGACAGTCCGTGATAATATATTATATGGAAACACCGAGTACAAGAGCTATACGAACCTACAATTGTCAGAAGCTATTTCAGAAGCAGGACTCGAGAGCTTGCTGGAACGATTCGATCAGGGCCTTGACGCAAAAGTACAAACCACAGGAGATGGCATCAGTTTAGGGCAAAAACAACTAATTGCTTTCATGCGTGCTGTACTTCGTAAACCTGAATTACTTATACTTGATGAAGCAACAGCAAACATTGATACAGTTACTGAACAATTGCTCGACATTATACTAAAGAAACTTCCTGAATCTACAACTCGTGTGATAATTGCCCACCGCTTAAACACAATAGAAAATGCCGACGAGATTTTCTTTGTAAATACCGGAAAGGTTATTCTTGCCGGATCATTCAGCGATGCTATTAACCTGCTTCTGCACGGGAAGGTAGAAAGTTAAAGAAAAAAATCCACCGTCATAAGTTCCTGCAAAGATATTGCTTCCGCTTGTGACCAAAGAAATTAACAGATAACAGCTTAAAAGGATTAATTTACTTTATAAAGCCTGATATATCAACTACTGAGAGAAGGCATTGCTTGTCATCACCAGTAACTATCCCTTCCATATAAACCCGACACGAGGGATTGCCATTATAACCAAGAATTATCTCGCACGATTCTTTTGAATCGTTGGAATATACTTTACTAAAAAACCTGTCAAATACACTTTGCGACTCTTCTGCGACGAAAAGTTTAAAGTTGCTGTTTACCAAACTAAAACGTTTGTCCCCCAGCATTTCTGCACCGGTAAAGTTCAGCTCATTTATATTCCCAAGGGAATCCAGTGTAAAATAGCCCATTGGCGCAAAATCGTATAACATGGTATATTTTCTAAGAGCTGTTTCTGCGGTTTCGTTTGCCTGGGTGAGCTCTTCGTTCTGCATTTCTAATTCTATCTGGTGCACCTGAAGTTCGTGGAGCAGCTTTACAGCATCAGTTTCCATTGCTGACAAGTTCATTTTGAACTGTTTTTTTTTCAGTAATTCTTCTGCATTCCTTCGCAGCAGCTGGTTATCTGTAAGATTTAGTTTTTCTTCATTCATGGCATTCTTATTTTTTTATAGATAATATCATTCCCGTTGGCACTTTCAGATTATTCAGCAGTACCATTACAGACAGATCAGCATCAGTTATTTTTCCTCTGGCTGTTATTAACTGCATTTTGAAACTGGTATCCTTCGAATCGCTCAATATCTTATTCATTTCGTTTTCAGTCATTTTCCGTAATGATTCAGGAATAAACATATGTAGATAATTCCTGTTTAATAGATCCTTCTGTTTTTTCCCGAAATATTTTTCAGCTGCCGGATTAACTTCCTCTATTTTCCAATCGGTCGATAATTTAACAATAATATCTGAGGATGAACTCAGTAGCAGATGATTCATCTGTTCTGTTTCATTCAGTTTTACTTCTACCTCCTTAAGATCGGAAATATTAAAAAAAGTTATAACAACGCCCTCAATTCTGTCGTCAAATGTGCGGTAAGGCATAATACGAATGGAGAACCAACGTCCGCCTTTGGCAGAAATCTGTTTTTTTATAAAAACGAGTGTCTTTAGTACATTCAGAGCATCGGCAGATAATTCCGGATAAATAAGGTCGGAAACAAGATCCGTAAGAGGCCGGCCTATATCGCTTTTTATCAGTTTAAATATTTTGATCGCCTGTACAGTAAAACGACGAATTTTCAGCTCCTTATCGAGAAACAGAGTAGCAATATCGGTGCTGTTGAGAAGATTTTTCATATCATTGTCCATATGCTTAAAGTCTACTACTTTTGACTGCAATTCTGCGTTTAATGATTGAAGTTCTTCATTAAGGCTTTCCATCTCTTCTTTTGAACTCATTAATTCTTCATTAGCAGATTGCAGTTCCTCATTTGTAGATTGTAATTCCTCATTTGTAGATTTAAGTTCTTCCTGAGATGTTTGCATTTCTTCAAGAGTATCCTGAATCTTTTCATTCGCTTTCTTCAGGGCTTTTTCCAGCAGCATTTTCCCTTTAGGGTTTAGAGTCTTCTTTTCTTTTATTGCATGCAGGTTATCGTCTGGAATTTCGTCTATATCAGTGAAGACTATCATTAACATACCTTTTAATTGCTCCGGTTTATCTATCCATCTAATGCTTAAATTTAGATTCTGGGCACTACCATTTGTACCTACTTTGATATTACGTAAAACCACAACCTCTTTTTTCAATATAGCTTTATGGAAGGCAAGAGGAAATTCGTTACGCAATCCTTCGCGTAACATTGCAAAAATATTCATATTTGCTTTACCGACTGCTGGTTCGAGGTATTTTCCTGTACGTCCGCTGATATAGATAATATCGCCATTTTCATTTACAAGCACTCCGGCCGGTGAATAATGCTGTACTAACAACTGATCAGCAAGCTTCTGAATATTCTGGGATGATCCGGATGGTATTCCATTTTCAGTACTGGCTGTCTTTATCTTGCTATATGTTTTGGGGAAATCAAATAATTCAGGTGTCAGGTGAGTAGCGGCCCGTTTATATATTTTCTGTTTGGAATCTATTGAAGTAAAAAGATGGCTCTGAGAACCGAGCGTTTCGGAGCTGCCCAGCAGCATAATTCCATCAGGGTTAAGACTATAGTAAAATAGTCCAATCATTTTCTTTTGTAACTCGGGTTCCATATAAATAAGCAGATTCCGGCATGAGAGGAAGTCGATCTTAGTAAAAGGCGGATACATGATAATATTATGTTGTGCAAACACTACTTTCTTTCTTATTTCTGTATTGATGAAATAGCCATTATCAGTTTTAACAAAAAACCGTTTCAGCCGTTCCTGTGAAACATTTTCAACAATGCTAGCCGGGAATGCGCCTTTTCTTGCTATCTCAATTGCTTCATTATCAACATCAGTTGCAAATATCTGTAAAGAAAAACCTCCATGAGGATTGACTTTTTCAAGAGCCTCTTTAAAAACCATAGCTAATGAATATGCTTCTTCGCCCGTTGAACACCCTGGTACCCATGCCCTGAGGATTGAACCTGGTTCAAGGGAGGATAAAACACCGGGGATAATAGTTTCTTTCAACTTTTCCCATAACGCCGCATCACGAAAAAAGTTAGTTACCCCGATCAATAATTCTTTGAACAGGATTTCAATCTCCTTTGGATTATTATTCAAAAAAGACACATAGGAAGATATTTTATCAACCTTATGGACGCTCATCCGTCTTTCGATACGACGGTATACTGTGGTTTTTTTATATAATGAAAAGTCATTTCCGGTATATGTCCGGAGAAGCATTATAATTTTTTCAAGTGAGCTTTTATCTTTTATCTCTATATCAGGGTCATATCTGAGGAGAGGAGTATGTTTAAGCAGCTCAAGGAGCTTTGAAGGCAACTCGTTTGCCGGCGCAACAATATCGACATGTACAGAATTGATGGCATTGGTTGGCATGCTGCTAAATTTTGCATTCGAGGGATCCTGTACCATAACTATCCCGTTTTTTTCTTTAATGGCTCGAATGCCTAAACTGCCGTCGGAGCCCATACCTGAAAGAATAAGACCAATGCTATGTTCCTTCCGGTCCTCAGCAAGGGAGTTCAGGAAAAAATCAATCGGTAAACGTTGTCCTCTTTCCTGTACCGGCTTAAACAGACGTAACACTCCATTTGATATAGACATAGTTTTATTTGGAGGTATAACGTAAACGCAGTTTGGTCTCACAACCATGCGGTCTTTTACCTGGGAAACATTCATCTTGGAAATCCGCTGAAGCAACTCAGGTAGCATTCCTTTGTATGTAGGATCAAGGTGTTGCACAACAATATATGCTATCCCACTTATTTCAGGCACATTACTCAGAAACAGTTCCAATGCTTCAAGTCCTCCGGCCGATGCTCCGATACCTACAATCGGAAACTGACCAGGATCTGAATAGGGAGTTATTTTTTTTGATGATATTGTTGATTTGAGCCTGACTGGTTTCACTTATATAGTTTTAAAAAATTTATCAGTTTCATGTACCACCTTTGAATCATATAACTCCGGTTACCTGATGTTTTTAAAGTCATTCAGATTAAAACCATCCGGGTTATTATTAGTGATTTTCCGGGAACTATAATAATACAGATTACCTTCAACATCAAATAACATATCGAAACATTTACCTGCTCCTGCATCCTTGGGCGGGCCTACATGAAAATGAAACAACGTATTTGTCGGATTAACGGTAAGTTCCTTCTGAATTTCTGCAGAAGTAAGAAATTTTACATAATAGGGGGATCCTGTTTTAATTTTCTCAGGGGAATCAGCATTCGGAGCCATTTTATCTTTATTCAGTAAAAAAACCTTGTCTTTGAAACCTGTTTTGTTGTAGTATTTCAATCCATTTAATGAAATTGAGAATCGATCTTTCTCAAGATTTTTCATATGTATTTGGATGAATTTAACAATTGCAGGTATAACATATTCATAATCAGCCTCATTATCTCCAGAATATGAAATAGGCAGGCTACAGAATTCAGGCATCCTGGTTAAATTGTCAGATATATCTCCAAGTACAAGGTTAATGTAATTGTAGCTTACACCACCAGGGTCCTTATCGTAAGCGCCATTCATAAGGACAATAAAAGAATACTTCGCGTCGGTGCGTCGTTTTTCAAACTCCTTCTGGTCAATAAACTCATAGTCAGTAGATTTCCAGTATTTCTGGATAGCATCTTTTATGTATGCATTATAAAAACTGATACCATCTTCAAACACAACACAGGTTTTTGAATTCTTAAACATCCCTATTTGCTGTTTTGATGCCAGAGGAGGATTCGCCATAACCCCCAGACAAAGAAGTCCTAAAGTAAAACCCAGAATATATCTTTTCGATAACCTTCGGGCAGTTACTCTCGTTTCAGGATGCATTACTCTCGAATTTTATCATAATTCTGTTTTATTCTTTTAAAGTTATAAAAATCATGAATTCAAATTGATGAATGTTACATAATTCTGTTAAAGTGTTACATTATTCACAGGTAGCCTAAAAATTTAAAAATAAGGAGTTCACCTATATATAATGAGGTAAAGTGAATGCAAATCGGGTTCCTTTATCTGGTTCGCTTTCTAAGCGGATGTTTCCCCCATGCAGTTCAACAAATTCTTTACAAAGCAACAGCCCTAAGCCGGTACCTTTTTCATCATGTGTTCCCGGAGTTGAATGAAAAGCTTCAATTTTAAAGAGTTTTCTCTGGTTCTCAGATGAAATTCCAACTCCGTTATCTTTTACAATTACTTCGACATCCCGTTTGTTTTCTAATGCATTAATGGTGATTTCTCCATTGTCATTTGTATATTTTATAGCATTGCTGATCAGATTTCTGAGTATTGTTTTAACCATCTGAAGATCCGCCACAACATTCAACCCCGGGTCAATAGAATGGCTCATCGTGATTTGCTTTTGTCCGGCTATAGTTTTGAGACTTTCAATTTCTTCTTTTAGCAAATCGAAAAGATTTATTTTAACAGGTTTAAAGTTTTTCTCTTTATTTTGAGAAAGGGCCCAGTTTAAAAGACTATCAAGAAGGGTTAAGGTATTATTTGCCGATTTATAAACGATGTCAATATATTCTTGTATTTCGTCTTTATTAAATTCTTTCATACGCATCTTCAATAATTCCAGAATACTTATTATTGAACTGAAAGGGCTTCTTAGATCGTGCGCTATAATGGATAGAAATTTCCCATTTGTGGAAACAATTTCTATCAGCTTGCTCGTTCGTTGTTCAACAAGTAACTCCAAACTGGTATTGAGTTCCTGCATTTCCCTTAATTGAGATGAAAGATGTTCTTCAGAGAATGAACCGCTATTGGAAGTGGTATATGACAGATCTGATGATTTTGAACTTTTATCATTACCAGAAACCTTCTTTTTTGAGAGTTTCAATCTATTCAGGTTATCGATCTTTTTTGTATTCATATAATTGTAATATCTTTTTAATATTCAATTAGTAGCCGGATTATTGAAACTGATATGCCGGAGTTGCTTAAAATGTAAGGGTGTCAGACCTGTAATACTTTTAAACTGGCTTGATAATTGCGCTACACTGCTGTAATGCATTTTAACCGCAATCTCGGTAATATTGAGATTGTTATGTCCGAGCATTTCTTTTACCAGTTCAATCTTTTGTTTGATAATATATTTTTCAATAGTAATGCCTTCTATCTCTGCGAAGAGTGTGTTGAGGGAGATGAAACTGTCGTTCACTCTCATATTTATGAAATCCGTATAGCTGGTATTCAAATCCTCATCAGAACACGTACCCAGATCAGCAATGGTTCTTTTTAATTTTTCAATAACATCATTCTTCCGATTGTCAATCAATTCAAACCCGGATTGCTTCAATGCTATATAAAGTCTCTTATGTTTCGATTCAGTTAATTTTTTCACAACAGTAACTTCACCTAACTCCACGGAAACATACTTAATACCTGATTTGTCCAGTTCAGATTTTACTATCGTCTTGCAACGACTGCATACCATATTTTTAATATAGAGCTTCATTGTCTTTTCACATAATAAGAGAATAACTGAAACTTTCCGGGACAAAGGTATCTGATTAATCTGACAGAATTATTACACAATTACTTAACAAGTTTATATGATTTACATATTTGAAGAATTTTAACGGGTTGTAATCAAAGGCAGAAGCCAGACCCCTTCATGGAATCTGGCTTCATTTAATCTATTCAATATTTCAGTTTTGCACTAAAGTTTATGCTGAAAAGCTTAAATTTATTAGCTGGTTTCGTATGAATTTTGGATATTCAATATAATTACCGGTTGCGATTGTTATTCTTCCTCGATTCCTGGTTGCCCTGCTGGCGGGACTGTCTCTGCCAATAACCTTTAGACCATGATTTTCCACGCTGGGTTGACTGCCAATGACCTGACACAAATGTCTGACCCTGCCTTGGTCTTTCCCAAGAACCGGCCTTTTGCACATATACATGAGTTTGGTAGTTCCAACCCCAATCGCCATCTATCCAGATAGAGGTTTCGCTCGGTCGCTGTGGCCTGGCATATTCTACATAAGCTGGTTCCGAGGCTATATATCCACCCACACAGGAGTTGAGTAATATCCCGATTCCTGTAAACAAGAATAAGTAACTGAATATTCTCAGGTACTTATCTACTCGTGCATATAAACCAGTTGCAGGTGAATTCAATAATGGTTCCCGACTTATTGCAAAATGAAACTCATTTTGTAACTCTTCATTTTTTTCCATCTTTAATTTATAATTAGTATTATCCTTAATATCTTTAAATGATTCTTCGAAAAATGATTCTTCGAAATTTTTCATGGTTTAATTTTTAGTAATGTATAAAATATCTCATTACAAAGGTGACCCTATTATTTCCGGTATATATTACAAAACTTTGGATAAAAGTTACATCATTCACACTTTATGGCATAAAGGCGCAAAAAACAAAGTGTGAATGGGAGAGGCAACTATTTTTTAGGAGACATCAATACCATAACTCCACCAACTCCCATTACGGCGATCCCTATAAGTGGAGACCAACTGAGATGATGTGGTTTATTTGCGGTGATTTTAAGGCTTCCGATATCAACTACTTTTTCCCTGGTAAAAAAGGTAATAGCGGTAAAAATGGTTAATGCTAACCCAAGTATTAGAATAACGATCCCGATTTTTTTCATAATATTTTTTATTAAAACTATTGTTGAAAGGTAGAAGAAGCTTATGGCAAAACTGTTACATAATTCTAAAAAAAAGTAACATCATTTACATATTTTCAACTATCCGGGTCAAAGAAGGAAAACAAAAAAAGGTCCTGCTTAACACAGGACCTTTAACAATAAATGTCTTATATAATATTCAAATTACACTAGTTTAACATTTACGGCATTTAATCCTTTCTTCCCTTCCTGAAGATCAAAAGTCACTTCATCATTTTCTTTGATCTCATCATTCAGACCCGATACATGCACAAAGTATTCTTTCTCTGATGCACCGTCCTTAATAAAACCAAATCCTTTGGAATTATTAAAAAATTTTACTGTTCCTGTACTCATAATTATAATATTAATATTTGGCAAAATACACATTACTATTTTTATAAAGCTCTTATTTTCAATAAATCGTATTTTAATTCGTGACATTCATATTTTTTACTCCGGATACATCCTTCGAGTCTATTAAAATTTAACCTTTTTATAAAAAATTCTTTTGGTAATTTCAGCTGCCAGAATGTAAACTACCACAATCATCAATAATAGTAAATATGTTGAAAGTGTCAGCGGGCTGAATCCAAAGACATTTCCAAGTGGGGTGAATGGGAAAACTAACGTAATAACAGCAATCGATAATGTTGCTATTAACAGATATTTCCCTGGTCTGCTCCTGAAAAATGGTTTTCTGCTTCGGATAACCAGTACAATCATTGACGCCGAGATAACAGATTCAAGAAACCATCCGGTTCTAAACTGACCCTCATTTGCATGAAGCACAAGTAAAAGCAGACCAAATGTAAGATAGTCAAAAACAGAACTGACAAGTCCGAAGGTAATCATAAACTTGCGAATAGCCTTGATATCCCAGCGCCGCGGATAGTCAATCATTTGCTCGTCTACATTGTCTGTTGCAATCGTCATTTCAGGGAAGTCGGTCAACAGATTGGTAAGTAGTATCTGTTTGGGCAGCAGTGGAAGAAAAGGAATAAAAAGTGATACTCCGGCCATACTGAACATATTCCCGAAATTAGCGCTTGTGGCCATAAAGACGTATTTAAGCGTATTGGCAAATGTGGTTCGTCCTTCTCTCACGCCCTCAACCAGAACTCCAAGATCTTTTTCGAGCAACACAATATCAGCTGCGTCTTTAGCAACATCTGCTGCCGTATCCACTGATATCCCTACATCGGCGGAATGAAGGGCTGAAGCATCATTTATGCCATCGCCCATATATCCCACGACGTTTCCGGCCTTTCGTAATGCAATAATAATCCGTTCTTTCTGGTTGGGCTCTATTTCGGCAAAAACATCCACTGAACCAACGCTGGCAAGCAAAGCGCTGTCGCTCATTTGCCGAAGCTCAGGGCCGCTGATTATTTTAGAATCCAATCCCATTTTTTTGCTAATGCTGGCTGCAACCAGATGATTGTCCCCGGTAATTATTTTAAGAGAGACGCCCAGACTTTTCAGCCTTGTAATGGTGTCGGTAATATTTGCTTTTGGTGGGTCAAAAAGGGTGAGAAAACCTAAAAACGTCATATCCTTCTCATCGTTTTTGTTAATAAGTGATTCCGTGGGTAAATTCCTGTATGCAATTCCTAAAGTGCGAAAACCCATGGTGCTGAATTCTTCGAAGTGCTTTTGAATAGTATCTTTCATCGAGGCGATATCAACTATATTTCCCTCTTTAATTTCAACAGATGAACACACTTCGAGGATGTTAGTCAATGCTCCTTTTGTTAACATCAGATGAGTATTCTTCCGTATGACACATATACTCAGGCGTTTTCGCAAAAAATCATAAGGAATTTCATCCTGTTTCCGGTATTCCGATAAGTCAATCTTACGATAGTTAAGGATAGCCGCATCGATGGGATTAGTAAAGCCGGTTTCATAAAAAGCATTAAGATAAGCAAACAAAAAAACTTTTTCACTCGTCTCTCCATTCACATCTATTGCCGATTTTACCTGCACGGTTCCTTCAGTAAGAGTCCCGGTTTTATCAGAGCAAATGACATTCATGCTACCGAAGTTTTCTATGGAAGCAAGCCTTTTAACTATCACCTTCTTCTCAGCCATTTTTTTTGCACCATGTGCAAGGTTGATACTGATAATTGCGGGTAATAGCTGTGGAGTTAATCCGACTGCCAGTGCCAGCGAAAAAAGAAACGATTCAAGGACAGGCCTTTGTAAATAAACATTAATGGCAAAGATGATGACTACTAAAAACAATGTAACCTCTCCAAGAAAGTAGCCGAATTTTCGTATCCCATGTTCAAATTCAGTTTCCGGCGCTTTGAGTTTAAGCCGTTCCGAAACCTTTCCAAACTCAGTATTTTTGCCAGTAAGTATAACCAAAACTTTTGAACTTCCGCTTACTATATGTGTTCCCATCCAGAGAGCGTTTGTTCGTTTGGCAAGGGGAGTATCGGCAGTTAAAACCGAAACATCTTTTTCAACCGGATATGTTTCACCGGTAAGCATGGCTTCATCAACAAAGAGATCTTTCGATTCCAGAATCATACAATCTCCGGGAACAATATCACCGGCATTGAGTATTACAATATCGCCCGGAACAATATCTTCAACATGAATTTCCTTCTGATTCCCATCGCGAAATACTGATGCTGTAATCTGGACTATAGCGAGTAATTTCTTTACGGCATTGGAAGCGCTGTGTTCCTGCCAAAAACCCAGGAGTCCGCTTATAAGAACTATGGCAAGAATGATTGAAGCATCAATTATATTATGCAAAAACAATGACAATCCTGTCGCAAATAACAGAATGAGAATTATCGGGCTTTTAAACTGGGCAAAAAGAAGTGTGAGTGCATCTGATCGTTTTTGGGGTTTCAAACGATTTACTCCATAAATTGCAAGATGTTTTTTTGCATCTTCAGTGGTAAGTCCAGCATTTGTTGTCCCCAGATTGCTAAGCAATTCTGTTGCTGGAATACTCCAGAAATTTTCCATTACTTAAAGGATTTTCTGATTACTTTGTGCATTTGGTTTCCTGTCACGATGATGCCTTTTTAAAATTCTGTTTCATAAATACGAAGTTTGTTTCTAAGAGAAATAATTTCATCCTGCATAGAATTCATACGCTTTAATAAATAATTGATGGTCTCGATACCCTCCAGGTTAATATCAAACTCATAATATAAACGAATAATTTTCTCTAACTGCAGCAGCTGGTTTGGATCAATATATCCTGCATCTTTAATTGTAGTAATTTCTATCAATCCGGTTTGTTGCAATGAACTGATAAATGAGATCTCTATTTTATGGTTGGCACAAAACTCATCGACAGCTATCAAATAATTTGTTTCCATAGTTTGCGATTTAGAGATTATGATTCCGATAATTGAGTAAATAAATTTTTTTGTCTTTCAGTTAAATTTGTCGGAATTTTAACTGAATATGTTATAAGCAGATTACCAAATTGCCCCTCATTCTTATAGACAGGAAATCCTTTATCCTTTAATTTTACTTTTGTCCCATTCTGTGTTTCCGGTTTCACTTTTAATTTTACTTTTCCATTCAATGTATCAATTGTGATTTCACCGCCAAGAACTGCTGTATACAAATTCAGATTAACCGATGTATATAAATCATTACCTAAACGTTTAAATTTTGGATGATTATCTATTGAAAATGAGATATACAAATCGCCATTCGGTCCTCCATTTACTCCCTGTCCGCCATGTCCTGCTATTTTTATTGTCTGTCCGTTTTCAATTCCGGCGGGGATAGTAATTCTGATTTTATTCCCATTAACAGTTAAGGTTTGCTTGTGCGTTTTATAAGCATCGATTAGTTCAAGTTGTAATTCTGCATTGAAATCTTCCCCTCTGAATTTTACTTGTCTGCTTCTGCCTGAGCTAGCTGCTCCGCCAAACATCGATTCAAAAAAATCCGAAAAATCACCTTCAGATTGTGATCCGGTATATCTTGCTCCCCTGGAATCTGAAGATTGCTGCTGATACTGTTTTTGTTTTTCAAACTGATCGGAGTGTTGCCAATCCTTTCCATACTGGTCATACTTTTTACGCTTCTCAGGATCGCTTAGTACTTCATTAGCTTCATTGATCTGTTGAAAATTCTTTTTCGCATCTTTATCATTAGGATTTAAATCGGGGTGAAACTTCCTTGCCAACTTACGGAAAGCATTTTTTATCTCTTTAGATGTTGATGTTTTGTCTATCCCCAATAATTTATAATAATCTACGAAATCCATGTATTTATAGAATTTGTTTAAAGATTTATATTGATCAGATATTAAAAAAGCGGATAATTGGCATATACTATGCATTAACAGATTAAAGAGAACAGAAGAATGTACCCTTCAGTGGAAAATTATTTCTCTTAAAGCAGTTCAAAATGAAACAAACGCCTTTAAAAACCTGGATACATATTTTTTAAACATGTATATCCTTGAGGAAACTGAAAATCCCGAATACCTTGAGGAGCCAAACAATTACAACAATCACAACAACGACGTTGAAAATGTTTTTGATTTTGTGATCCATCGGGATATAATTATTGACAAGCCAGAGAAGAATACCTGCAACAATTAATACAATTAGAATAGTTAATAATGGCATAATATTTATTTATTAGTTTAATATCAAAAGTAGTCAGCTTACATCCTTCAAGCATTACATAACTATTAGAAAGAGTTACATTATTCACGTATTTTCCAGAGTGCCTCTCAGATCCGTATCACGTCAACCGATGCAACAAACTTCTTAAGTTGGTCGTTGAATTCCTCAGGATTCTCCAGGTTGGATAAATGACCAGCACGCTCTATAATTTTCAGTGAAGAATCATTAATTTTTTCATGCATCAATTGTGCTGCTGCAGGAGGTGTTATTTTATCTTCTTTCCCTACCATAATAAGCACCGGGACATTTATATCCTTCAGTTTGCTGCAGGTTTCTTTACGTAGAGATAAGGCACGAAGTGTATTACAGAGCGATTTTTCAGAAGTTTTCACTATCATCTCCCTTACTGAAGCAATTTCTTCTACTCTTTCAGCAATAGAATCAGGTGCGAAAAATAATTTTATACTCTCATCGGCATATTTTTCAACTCCGTATTTTCTGATGTTTTCAATTGTTTTCATCCGTTTTTCTTTTGCTTCAGGAGTATCTGCTATACAATGGGTATCGCTCAATATAAGAGCATTAAAACGTCCTGCATAGTTTTCAATAGCATTTAAAGCAATGTATCCACCCATGGATAAGCCACAAAGGAATGTTTTATCAATCTTCAATGCATCCATGAGGGAGACAAGGTCTTTGACAAAAAGCTCAATAGTGAAATCCTCATTCCCGGTATCAGAATTACCAAAACCGCGAATGTCATAAGTAATTACACGGTAATAATCCAGAAGGGATTCTACCTGCAAATTCCACATAGACTTATTAAAAGGAAAGCCGTGAATGAAAATGATAACAGGAGCGCCATACTTACTGTTATCGGTGTAACTTACAATATGATTATTTACTGTTATGCTGAAACTGTTCATGCACTGGGTTTGAATATGATTATCCTGATATTCTTAAAAAATTATGTTTGGTGGCAGGTTGTTCCTTGAGAACCGATTAACAGATTAGTGCAACTTAACCGTGGAACGTGCCACCAAACATAAATTCCCGGGTACCGCGGACTTATGATCCGCTGGCACCAAACTTTATTTCTTTACTACCAGATCCATACCGCATTTAGGGCATTTGCCTGGCTTACCAGATGTTACTTCGGGATGCATTGTGCAAGTGTAGCTTAAAAGTGCATCAGATTTTTTTCCTTGTTTGCCGGCTTTGGCAGTAGTCTTTACAAGATCCATTCCGCATTGTGGACATTTACCGGGCTTATCAAGTTTAACATTGGGATGCATGGTACAGGTATAATATACCGAATCCTTTTGCATCTCCATTTTTGACTTTCCCATCTGTTTTTTCATAGTTTTTGTAGTGTCTTGTGCAAAAACCATTGTACCGCTTAATATCAAAGCGAATAGTGTTGTTAGAATTTTTGTTTTCATCTTATATACTTATTAAATTTTCCTTCAGTTCCACTGTTGCCTGGTCTTCAGGTTTACTATTACCTGAGTTTGTTGATTAATCATTGTAAAACTTGAAAAGTTGATATTCACGAAGCAAAGATCAAACTTTTAATTTCTGGTTGTGTTATATATTTTCCGTAAAAGATTACATTATTTACATTTATTAACAAAATTCAACCAGATATGTTTCCTTCAATGTGTAAATCATGTAACTTGTTTTCAAAATTGTGTAATACTTTCACTATTAGACTTTTTGATCTTTGTAAAGTTTATTTAAGTTCTGTTTAAAATGAAACCATCAAAAAAAATTACTATAACCATAATCAGCTCCATTATAATCATTGTTGTGGTTACGACTTTAATTTTACCAGCAGTTACAACTTATTTAATTACAAAGTATGTCAGGAAATATACAGGACGACAAGCTACAATGGATTGGGCTTACGTAAACCCTTTAACGGGTTCCATTCAACTAAGCAACATTAAAATTTACGAACTGAAGAGCGACAGCATCTTCTTTGCGGCTGATGGTATCAGTGCAAATATTGCCATGCTTAAATTACTATCCAAAAACTATGAAATAAGAAAATTAACACTAAACCATCCCCGTGGAACCATAATTCAAAATGAGAAAAACTTCAATTTTAATGACCTTATTGATAATTTTTCTTCAAAAGATAATTCCGATACAACCAAAGCACCAGCTCATTTCAGTATTCTTAATATCGTAATAAATGATGGCGAATTTTATTATCGGGAACAACAGATTCCTATAAACTATTTTATTAAAAAAGTAAATATTATAAGTAGCGGAAAACGTTGGGATACTGATACTGTTAACGTCATGTTTTCCTTTTTAAATGGCATTGGAAAAGGTGAAATAAAAGGTGATTTCACAATCAATATTAAAAGCAAGGAGTATAGAGTTGCTCTTTTAGCACATAAATTCGATTTAAATATTATTGAACAATATCTCAAAGACTTAACGAACTATGGAAGTTTCTCGGCTAATATTGATGCCGATATAAAAGCAAAGGGTAATCTTAACAGTATGGAAGATGTTACAACCAGTGGGTTACTTGCAATTAATGATTTTCATTTCGGGAAAAATCCTAAAGATGATTATGTCTCCTTTGACAAACTTGTATTAGCTATAAAGGATATGAGCCCGAAGAAAAATATTTATTTTTACGATTCAATTTTGCTCAGCCATCCTTATTTTAAATATGAGCGTTACGATTATCTTGATAATATTCAAACCATATTTGGGAAAAATGGAGCAAACATTACTGTAATCAAATCTGATCCCTCCAGATTTAACCTTGTACTGGAAATAGCCAATTATATAAAAGAGCTCTCAAAGAATTTTTTTAGAAGCGATTATAAAATTAACCGGCTTAGGATCCTCCGGGGAGAAATTAAATACAATGACTTCTCTCTAAGTGAAAAATTCGCAATGGAATTATATCCTTTAAATGTTATTGCCGATTCTATTGAGAAAGGTCACCGTAGGGTAACTGTTTCTTTACAATCACCTATTAAACCTTTTGGAAATGTGTCAATAGCAGTTAGCATTAACCCGAAGGACAGCTCTGATTTTGATATGAATTATCATTTTCAAAAACTACCTGTCTCTATGTTTAATCCCTACATTATTTCATTTACCTCTTTTCCTTTGGACAGGGGAACCCTTGAATTTAATGGTATCTGGAAGGTGAGAAAAGGAATGATACAAAGTATGAATCATTTGGTTATTATTGACCCACGTGTAACCAAACGAATAAGAAATAAAGATACAAAATGGATTCCGGCACCACTTATAATGACTTTTATTCGCGAGCGTGGAAATGTGATTGATTACGAAATTCCAATAACAGGTAATCTAAAGAATCCGAAATTTCATCTGTCTGATGTAATATTCAATCTGCTCGGGAATATTTTTATAAAACCACCGACTATTCCTTATGGACTTCAGGTAAAAAATGTTGAAACTGAAATTGAAAAATCGATTACCTTGAAGTGGGCGACCCGGGAAACCACTCTTTTACCAAGTCAGGAAAAGTTTATTGAAAAAATAGGAGATTTCCTTTTAAAAAATCCTGATGCATCTATTACTGTATCTCCGCAACAATATTCAATAAAGGAAAAAGAATATATATTGTTTTTTGAAGCAAAGAAAAAGTATCTCCTGGCGATAAATAATAAAAATGCCAGAACATTCAATATCGATGATTCGGTAAAGGTCGATAAAATGTCCGTAAAGGATTCTTTGTTTGTTTCCTATTTAAATAACCACTTAAAAGACACTCTGACATTTACCATACAGGGGAAATGTGCCGGTATTATTGACTCTTCTTTTATCAATACCAAATTCTATCAGTTAATTAAAGCAAGAGAAAACGCATTTATTTTCTATTTTAAGAATAGGGGAGTGGATAAACAGGTGAAAATTTTAAAAGGTGAAAATGTTATTCCGTACAACGGTTTTTCATTCTACAGAATAGAGTACAAAGGAGAATTTCCGGAATTTTTACTTAAGGCATACCAGAAGATGAATGAATTAAATAATGAAGCGCCAAGAAAAAAATTTAAACTGGAACGAAAGTCTGTTAATAAGAAATCACTTGTTTGGGAAATGCAGGACACGCTCCATTTGTCACTGAGGTAATCTAAAAATAGTAGCCATCAGGTTGAAACCTGTTTATCAGCATTATTTTAAAGCGATACATGTTTTCTCAGTTTAATCATTTTATATATTTCGAACCAGATTATGGTTGTTAATCCGGCAGAACTACAGATGATGATATTGATCAGAGAGAGTCTGTGAAACTGAAAAAGATTTAGAAAAAACGGGATATTCAAAATCATTACCATAAAGAAAACTGCACCTCCGGTTACCCATAATACAGCTTTATTGGGTGTGGCAATAATCTTAAATATATTGTTGGTCCATGACCTGTTCGTTAATATAACAGCAATATTAGAAACAATCAGGGTAATGAATGACATTGCCCGAACTTCATCAGCTTCATATCCCAGGTGTAAACCAACAAGATAAACGGAAAGAGTAATTATAAGGATCCCTAATCCCTGCATACAACTGAATAAGATTTTTCCCCCTCCAAAAAAGCGTTCATCTATACCTTTAGGTGGTCGGTTCATTATGTTTAACTCTTCTTTTTCAGCTTCAAATATAATGGAACATGCCGGGTCAATAATTAATTCGAGGAAAACAATATGGACGGGCCATAAAATCAGAGGGAAATTACCAAGTAATATAGGAATTAACGATAATCCCGCTATGGGTACATGAATTGCAAAAGTATATCCAAATGCTTTTTGCAGGTTATCAAATATTCGTCTTCCCATTTTTATGGCTCCTACAATTGATGAAAAATTATCATCCATTAGTACAAGGGATGAAGCTTCCCTAGCGACGTCAGTTCCCTTCTGCCCCATGGCAATTCCAATATTCGCCGATTTAAGTGCAGGGGCATCATTTATCCCATCTCCTGTCATTGCAACAATCTCTTTATTCCTTTTCAAGGCATTTACGATTTTAAGCTTTTGTTCCGGGACCACCCGCGCAAAAACATTGATTCCTTTAATTTTTTCGGACAATTCATCCTCTGTCATTAGCTGTAATTCTTTTCCTGTAATGCACCTTTCGGGATTTTCAAGACCTATTTCTATGGCTATATGTTTTGCTGTTACCGGGTAATCTCCGGTAATCATTATTACCCTGATTCCGGCTTTATAGCATTCGTTAACAGATTGTTTAACATTATCGCGAATTGGATCGGACAGTCCTATTAAGCCAATAAAATCAAATGTAAAATCGTGCTGAATTTCTGGCAACCCTTTTTCATTGATCTTAGCTTTTGCCACGCCAATAACTCTTAACCCGTCGGTTGCTAATTTTTCAACAGCGAGCGACAGTCTGGTTCTGCTTTTTTCATCAAGGTGACACAAGTCAAATATGGCTTCCGGAGCTCCTTTTGTAGCAATAATTTTTTCCCGGGTTCCTTTAAAAGAAAAAACGCGTGACATGGCAAGCAATTGTTTGGAGAGTGGGTATTCTCTGACCATTTCCCAATTCTTATGGATATGTTCAGTTCCCTTCAGAAACAAATCTCCTATACTGATGATTGCCTTTTCCATTGGATCAAAAGGATTGGTTTGACTGGAGAGAATACCGTACTCAATTATTTCATGAAATTCTGAATTGAATTTTTCAGTCTTTGTAACAATCAGAAAATTATTCCCATTATAAAGACTTGTAACTGTCATTTTATTTTCGGTAAGCGTTCCGGTTTTGTCGGTACATAACACTGTTGCCGTACCAAGCGTTTCTATTGCCGATGGTTTTCGTGTTAAAACTCTTTTTTTTGATATCCGCCAGGCCCCAACGGCCATAAAAACGGTGAGGATTACCGGAAATTCTTCAGGTAATATGGCCATTGCAAGTGTAATTCCTGCAAGGAATCCATTGATCAGACTTCCACGGGTGAATGTATAGCCAACGATTACCAGTATACAAAGGACTACTGCGACAATCGTAAGCGTTTTCACCAGTGATCCCATTTCCTGTTTTAGTCTTGTGGGTTCTTCTTTCACACCCTCCAGGGCTTTGCCAATTTTTCCGATTTCGGTATTAATTCCGGTGCCGGTTACCATTGCAATACCGTTTCCCTGAACAATCATTGAGCCGGAATAGACAAAGGGCAAATCATCGCCCCCGGGCTGAATGTTCTTTTCAGTACCATCCCAATCGTTTTTTCTGACGGCTGCCGATTCACCTGTAAGTAAGGATTCATCAGCCTGTAAACTAACTGAATGCAACACGGTAGCATCGGCCGGAACCCTGTCTCCCTCCTGCAGTATAATAATGTCATCGGTTACCACTTCAATACCGGCAATTCTCGTTTCTACCCCATCCCTTATTACCAGTGCCCTTGGACTTGCCATATCCTTTAAAGCATCGAGGGCTTTTTCAGTCTTCTTTTCCTGAAAGAATTCGATACCCATTATTACGAACACAAAACCCAGAAGCATCAAACCTTCCCGTATATCACCCAAAACCAAATACAGAGTGCCGCAAGCGACCAAAAGTATAAACATTGGTTCTTTTACAACACCAAGTGCAATGGAAAAAAAGTTTTTAGGTTTGGAAGACGGAAGGTTGTTATATCCTTCGGTTCGTAACTTTTCTTTTGCCTGACTCGCTGTTAGTCCTCTATGCTTTTCGAGTGCAATGGTTAAGTTCAAGCTAATTCTGTTTTTTAGTCGGTATAATGAATAGGGGTATTGTTGTATGGCGTAAAACTTTCTCGGTGACACTTCCCATGACTATATTTTCCAACCATTTCCGGCTGTGGGAGCCTAATATAATAATATCTGCATGGTACTCTTTTGCAGCCTTCAGTATTGATTCAGCAAAATCTCCTTCTTTTACCAGAGTCTGGATGGATTTATCACCCAGATGGTGCCTCGATTTATCAAGAAAATGCAAAGCAGCCTGTTTAAGTCCATCAATACTATCTAATTGCATCTGACCTGTTTCCAGGAAGCCATTAAACCCCATTATAGGAGAATATTCTGTTGAAGAATAATACACCGGATCCGATATTACATGCAGCAAAATAATTTCGGCATTCATTGCCTTTGCCAATGAAAATCCGACTTCTGCTACTTTTTGTGCAGTTGGATTATAATCCAGGGCTATTAATACTTTTTTCACTTTATCTGTTTTCATAATTACTTTGATTTAATCGTGAATTAACTTAATTTTTGGCAAGGAATATTTTTTCTATCAGTGATAAAGGCAGACAGATGAAGTGTGGTCTGATAACTAGCAGTTCAAATGTCTTAAATAAAAATAAAAGGCTGATTTTTCAATTGTTGCACATGAATTAAACGAAAAAACAATCATCATTGTAAAAATAACTAAAAGAATATTTTTCTTTAAGTTGTTTAATCTTATGGTTTTAATTTTGTTTATTTTTTATTAAATTAAACAATATTGTATAGGAAAAGTTTAATGATTTTTCCAGTTACAAAGTTTATTTGAATAATTGCGGAAAGTGTTACAGAATTACTGAAAAGTGTTACAACATTTACATATTGAAGGAATGGGACACGGACTGATTCAAATGTTCTTTTAGCTATCTATATAACACTGGTACCGGTTTCCCGATTTCGAAATCTCTGAAACCAAAATCAGTTGTGCTGAATGAGTTCGTTTTAATAATATTCTGTCCATTGCCGGGGATGACAGGATAAAATGAAATGGATATCTGAAATGTATTAAAAACCAGGTTTTCATTTTTTATTAAAACGCCAAAACCAATCTGTGAATACAGTTTCCGGTTTTTAAATCCCGAGAATGCATCACCCAGCATGCCAACAGAACAAACAAGAAATGGACCAAAATGAAATCCGAGAATATTCCCTGGTGCGTATGACTGTGTTTGCAACATAAATAACAGGCGGTTGGTACCTGACAATCCTGTGCTGCTAAATCCCTCAATACCATAACCACTATTCAGAGTTAGACTATCGTAAGAGAACCTGTTTATACCAATCGTTATCTGTGGTTTTACAAATTGTCTGAATTTCCATTTACCGATTTCAAATAATCCCGTGAAATAATTTATACTGGCATTAACAACACCCTGTTCAGGGTGAGATGCGCGAAAGAAACTACCATATTCAATGTTCGTACTCAGATAGCCCCATTCATTATAGTTCCCAATGGAAAATCGCATCCCAAAATACGGCCTCCAGGATTTATTTCTTAACTGATAACCTCCTGTCAGTTCAAAAACCTTTCCGACTGGGACATCTTCGATTGTACCATATTTAAAAATATATGTATCCTGAACATATTTGCGTGTAGAAATTCCTATCCCCGCTAAATAAAAATCCTGGCTGGAATAAATATGTAACGGGTCCTTAATGTCTGTTGGTTTTTCATAATACCTGACACGAAGATAACCTATTGTAAAGATCAGGTTGGTTGCCTGTTCCTCTTCTGTAGAGCCTGTGAAAATCTGTATTGCCTTTCCTGCCCAAAAATCCTGGGTATTAAGCTTATAATTCAAAGGACCATATAACAGATTAAACTTTAATGAATCTTTTTTAACCTGAGAAGTAAAAGATACACCTGCAGCCCATTTTGCATAAGGAGAATAAAACGGACGGTTAAATGCCAGGCTCTTTCTGATATTTCCATATCCGTCAATTCCAAAGTGAAACTTTGAGTTAATATAAGTGGTTTTTATATTTGGAATGAAATAATTTGTATTAAATGCACTTATCCCATTAGAAATATTTCTTGAAAAAACATTTTGAAACTCATGACCGAATCCCAAAAAGTTTCTATCTGTTATGTCAACATTGATATTTGCAGGTGAAATAGATCCTGCAGCAAATATACTCCAGATGTCCAATTCGCGAATAAAAATATCTACTGAATCCTTTTTTACTCCGGCTGAAACAACATAAAAAGAGACATCGTGCACAAATTTCTGATTACGGATTAAGCGCTCCGATTCTTTTACATAATATGAATTAAACGGCTCATTTTCACGGATGAGCAACAGACTTCGGATCGCGACAATCTGTGTTTTAATATGCAAATCATTCCCTATTTTAGTTAATTTATTTTGTGATACCGCCGAAGTGTCAGTGGCTGAGTAACCGAAAGGATCCAGGGTAACAATATTGATTTTCCGGATTATCTTACCCTGAAATGTGCTGTATGGTTTCTGGATAAGTTTTTTATAAACTTTCTTTTGGACGAGGGGTTTTGATATGATAGTAATCGGTTTGAAAATTAACCGGTACATGAAAGCATTAAACTTGTTTCGTTTTGAAAAGGATTCAATATCCTTATAAAATTTAGTCGAATCCTTTTTGGCAGGCGTTTCTTGTGCAAATGCAAAAGCACTTATAAAAACTGAAATAAAAAACAGTATGAAAGTTTTTTTGGACCACATTTGTGTTTCTCATTTTTAAATGCTTTATCAAGAAAATTATTTTTTCTTTTTATCAATTTCTTTTTGCTTCTCTACCTTTTTTTCCACAGAATCCAGTTTGACTTTTTCAGCTGCTTTAATTTTCCTTTTAAAATAACCTCTGAAAAGGAAATTTTCTTTGGCTGCATTCATGTTTTCATCAAGCCCTTTGCTGCTCTGTTTAAGATTCACAATAGTCTGGTTAATGTTTTCTGCAATTGTAGAATCCTGTAAAAGTCTCCCGAGTGTTCCACTTCCACTGTTCACTTTAGTCATAATCTCTGCCAATTGAAATGAAATAATTGCAGCATTATCTGCTGTTACCTGCAGACTTGCAAAAATGGCATCCGTTTCAATCGGTTCTTTTGATGCAATTTGCTGCCCGTCCTTTGCTAAAGCAGCATTAGAACTGCCTTGGGTAATAATTAAAATACGGTCTCCGATTATTCCTGCAGAACCAATGGTTGCTTCACAATCTTCTTTAATAAATTGCTGAACATTTTTTTGGATCAGCATATCTACCTTAACGGTGGAATCATTAATTATTTTGATGTTATCAATAGTGCCAACATTGATTCCGGAAAAACGGATATTATTTCCAACCTGTAATCCGCTCACATTATAAAAAGTTGTAGTAAGATTATAGACAGGGACAAATAAATTTTTCTGCCTTCCTATTATAAAAACAGCGACTACAAAAATTATCAGTCCGCCTGCAATAAACAATCCTAACCGTACTTTGAATTTAGTTGTGTGACTTTCCATATTTTTATGGTATTAATTCTGAGACTTATTAAATTATTATTTAAAGAAAGATCTGATTAATGGATCATCAGACTTTTCAAAACTTCCCAGTTCTCCTTCCTGGTAAACCTCACCGTCATTTAACATAATAACCCGGTTTGCTGTAGCGCGCGCACATTCAATATCATGTGTTATGATGAGGGAAGAAGTTTTGTATTTTTTCTGAACATCATTGATGAGCGAACTAATTTCATCTGATGTTGCCGGATCAAGCCCGGTTGTAGGTTCATCGTACAAAATTATTTTAGGGTCAACAACTATTGTCCGTGCCAGACTGATTCTTTTACGCATTCCTCCTGATAGCTGTGAAGGCATTTTATCAATAGCATCAGATAAACCAACATTTTCCAAAACTTCTTTTACTTTTTCATCTCTTTCTTTTTGATTAAGATCCTTTTTTATTCTTCTTAATGGAAATTCCAGATTTTGTCTTACAGTCATGGAATCGTACAATGCACCACTCTGAAACAGAAAACCAATTTTCTTTCTCAACTCTTCTAAATCTTTATTGTTTAATGCATTTACATCTTCTCCAAGCACATTAATAGTTCCGTTGTCGGGATCAAATAAACGAACAATACATTTTATCAGGACGGATTTTCCTGAACCGGATTTTCCAAGTATCGCCAGGTTTTCGCCATTAAAAAGTTGTAACGATATATTTTTCAAAACTTCCTGTGTGCCAAAACCTTTTCTGAGGTTATTTATTTCAATAACCTGTTCACGGCTTTTTGTTTTAGCCTGAGTTTTAGCTTCTGATTGGAAAGGATTCATCAATTTTCAAATTTTCAAATTTTCAAATTTTCAAATTACCTTATAGTAAATCGGTAATCTGCACTGCAATCACGTCTACAATTATTACCAGCAATGATGATAGTACCACGGCTGAATTCGCTGCAATGCCCACACTTTCTGTTCCGCGCCCTGCGCAATATCCTTTATAACATCCAACCAAGCCGATCACCGCACCAAAAAAGAACGATTTAATAACCGCAGGTACAAGATCAATAAACTCAAGATGGCTGAATGCCTGTGAGCAAAACAAAACAAAAGTCACATTGCCTTTAATATTTGCTCCTGCCCAGCTTCCAAATATTCCAAGAGTATCAGCATATAGTATTAATAGTGGTATCATTAGCGTAGCTGCCAATACTCTGGTAACAACCAGAAATTTCATTGGATTGGTGGAGGAGACTTCCATAGCGTCAATCTGTTCAGTCACTTTCATTGAACCTAGTTCCGCACCCATTCCTGAGCCAATTTTACCTGCGCATATCAATGCTGTGATAACCGGTCCCATTTCCCTGATGAGAGAGACAGCTACCATTCCGGGAAGTAAAGAACCTGCACCGAAATGTACAAGTGAAGGTCGCGCCTGAATTGTAAGTACCAGACCCATAATAAATCCCGTAACAGAAATCAGCGGTAAAGACTTATACCCGATTTGGAAAGACTGACGTAAAAATTCTTTGAATTCAAAATCACGGGAAAAGGTTTCTTTAAATGTACTTGCCAGAAATAATAAAAAATCAGCAAAATCGGTTAAAAAATTTTTTGCCTCAACGTGTTTTGCTATTACTTTTTCGCTGAGTTTAATGGAATGCTTCTTTGCAATACTTTTTACTTTATAAACAGGATGAATTTTTTCCATGAAATATATTTTATTTCATCCGTACTAATACGATTCAGTACATCAGAATTGTTTGTCCTGCTAAATTGCTACAATAATGTTAAGCAGTTCTTGTTTTGATTTTCCAAGCTTATTTCCAAGCATTTCGATCATCTCCTTTTCCTTCCCTTCGCAATATCGCAGATCATCGTCAGTAATGATTGGAAATCTTTGTTTAAGCTTTTCTTTTTTCTTGTTCCAATAACCTATTATATTTGAATTCATGGTGTCTGATTTTTGATAAGTTAAAATTCTGTAGTATTAATGTTATTTATTCTCCTTTATATCCTTAACAGTATTAGAGCTTTTTTGTTGCTCCTTTTTGCTGTTTCTCGATGGCTTTGCAGTCTTTGATTGCTGTTTTACTCTGGATTTCTGAGGAGGATTAGCATTAACATTATTCGGCTGCGCTTCAGTTTTTATATTCTGTGGAGGATTGGCATTCTGTGGCTTAACATTATTCGGTTGTGCTTCTCTTCTGACATTCTGGGGAGGATTAGCATTCTGTGGCTTAACATTATTGGGTTGTGCTTCTCTTTTGATATTCTGAGTAGGATTAGCATTCTGTGACTTAACATTATTGGGTTGTGCTTCTCTTTTGATATTCTG
>JADGPT010000144.1 GCA_017882345.1 Bacteroidales bacterium | reverse complement strand
CTTAAACACCCGCTTTTAACGCACAAGCTTACACTATTAAGGCGTAAGGAGACAGATACTAAAGATTTTCGGGAAACACTTGAAGAGATTGCCGGATTGATGGCATACGAGATAACACGCGATCTGCCGGTAAAAGATATTACAATTGAAACTCCACTTGGAAGATGTAACACACAGGTACTGGCAATGGATGTCGTTCTTGTTCCTGTTCTGAGAGCAGGATTAGGGATGGTAGATGGAATCTCTAACCTTATACCTTCTGCAAGAATAGGTCATATTGGGATGTACCGCGATCATGTTACTCTTAAGCCAATGACTTATTATTCCAAATTCCCCGACAATCTTCCAAATGCCGTTGTAATGGTTCTCGATCCTATGCTTGCCACCGGAGGAAGTTCCACTGATGCGATCCAGGTGTTGAAAGACCACGGCGCCAAAACTATAAAACTGGTTTGTGTTGTGGGCGCTCCGGAGGGAGTGGAACGAATTATGAAGGATCATCCGGATGTACAGATTTATCTTGCAGCACTAGATGAGAAGCTTAATGAAAATGGATATATTGTCCCGGGCCTGGGTGATGCCGGCGACAGACTTTTCGGCACAAAATAGAATTATTTCAGGTTATCAAGTGCATATTTGATATAAATATCATTTAACTCACAGAAACCTGATTTTGCAACCTTGGATTGACCGGTTGTGAGAGTATAATTAAGAAATGCCAAAATAGCAGGATCGGTTGGTTTTCCAATTGAACCAAAGGTAAGTTCACGAGTCAGATTTTTCGGATAATAACCAAGCCACAGCCCTCTGTGAGCTTTATTAATATTAGTAAAAGGCACCTCATTCTTGTCTATTGTTTTATCGAAATCAAGATCAATAGGCATTACCTGTATATCTCTTAACCGATCACCGGTAACTGAATCAAATGCATAGGAGAAATTACAAAAACCGATAGCCAGCGGGTTACCCTGAACGCTTACAATCATTTCTTCATCTCCTAAAACCTTAATCCCTTTCAAATCAGCTCTTTCCTTCCAGAGAAAACCAGCCAAGACAGAAGCAGCACCCGATTCATCAGCCCTGATATAAACTACGGCTTTTTCTTTTGAGGTAGTATCAAGAAGATCTCCCCATGTCATTGGGTTCTCGCCGGTAAACAACCTGATCAGTTTTTCGGGGGTGATGCCACGTTCCAGTATCCTTTTAAGAAATGGATTCTTTTGGTTAACAATCGGCGCCACTCCTTCCTTAGCTACCGGTACAACCCAAATACCTTTTGTCTGCTCTTCATCGGTCAGAGGCCTGGAGATCATTGCCAGTTGGTTCTTTTTTGCCAGCAGATCAGCTACTCCCTTCCCTGTTCCTCCTGATGCAACAATAATTTTAACAGCAGGATTGATCCTCATAAAATCATCAGTCCATTTCTTCACCAATGGATAGAGAGCGTAAGCCCCGGTGATTGTAAAATTTCCTGATATACTGGTTTTTGATTCTACCGATGATTTATTCTGGTTTTGTTCTGATTTCCGGGGCTTGCAACCAATCAACATCACAAGACATAAAATCAGAATTATGGTTTTATTAAGGCTCATTTTTTTTTAAAGTTACAAAATAACTGAAGATTGGGCAATACTAAACTGTTCATGCCGGAGACAGACTGTTCAGAACAACATAAAAAAACCCGGAGTTCTCCGGGTTTATACTATCAGAATTTTTAACTTCTAATGACCATGTTTGTGCTCCATCTCCATCTGGTGATCTTCATGCATCTCACCGGTTGATCGAATATTATGCTTAACTATTCTAAACAGCTCCTTATTAGTTGTCTCATCAATTACAATTACATTAGATGAATCAGCGGTTCCCTGAGTGAAATCAACCGTTGCAAACATTTGTGTTAAATTTATATTTATAAGCATTTCCATTATCTTCCCTTCAGTAAGAACAAAACCGGAATCACTTTCAAATCCAAATTCAAACTCACCTTTGGTTGAAAAATTAAAATTGAACGCTTTTGAAGAAGGATCAGTATAGGTTCCCTTTACAGAAATCGACTTTCCTCCATCAATCAGACGTGCAGTCTCTGATTCAAATTTATTATATGTCCCGGGGACAAAATTAGTAAACCCGATATCGGGAGTCGATGTCCCTGCCAGTAGGTCGATCAGGTATTTCCCATCAAAAGAAAATTTATGTTTCTTCATGGGATCATGAACCATGGCAGAATCGCGAAAATGTTCTTCTTTTCTCTTCAGTTCAATTTCCTTAATACCCATTAATGCTTCACTGAAAGTAAAACCTCCCAAAGCAACACTTTTTGTTACTGCGGAAGAAGAAGCCAATCCTGCAGGTGAAATAGTTTTTGCAGCTTTAAATGATAAGGCTATACCTGTGCCGGTACCGGTATCTGAATTCTTTTTACTACACGAAGCCGTAATAATAATTATTATCGACAGCATCAATTTTAACATATTTCTCATAATAGTCGTTTTAAATCTTTGTATATATAACTATACATTTTATGAAAAGTTGCATTGTTATTTCATTAACAACCAGATTAACACCTTAAGTTTTTAAATAGCCTCATTATCAGATGAATATGAACTCTGACTAAAGCATGATAGATAGCATTATTTGAATCAGTTGAACATATAGTTTAGCCAGATTGTTAGCAAAATATGACGACCGATGATAATTTCTGCATTAAAACTTATAAATTACACCAGATGTTTTCAAATGAATATTGATCCTGTTATTGAGGTAAAAAATGTCTGGAAATCATTCAAAACTGTCCAGGCAGTAAAAGGTATTGATCTTAAAATACCTAAAGGACAATTTGTTGCACTTCTTGGTCCGAATGGCGCCGGTAAAACAACCCTGGTCGAGATGATTGAAGGGATTCAAAAACCCGATAAGGGAGAAATTACCATTGTGGGGAAAAAGTGGAAGGGAAATGAAGATGAACTTCATAAGATCATCGGGCTTTCCCTCCAGGAAACCAGGTTTATTGATAAACTGAGGGTCTCAGAAACATTACTGCTTTTTGCCGGGTTTTTTAATCTCGGGAAAGAACGTGTTAATGAAATAATTAATATTGTCGGACTTGAAGAAAAGAGAAAATCCTATGTTGTCAATCTTTCAGGAGGACAAAGACAGCGGCTGGCAATAGGAATTGCGCTGATAAACAGTCCTGCAATCCTGCTACTCGATGAACCAACCACAGGTCTTGACCCGAATGCAAGGCGTGAGATATGGGAAATTCTCAGGAGTCTTAAATCGAGTTCAGAGACTTCAATGATCCTTACTACTCATTACATGGAAGAAGCTGAAAACCTGTGCGACTATATTGTAATAATGGATAACGGGGTAATATTAAAGGAAGGTACTTTACAACAACTTCTTGAAGAAGATACAGATGAGAAAGTTGTTGAATTCACTGCTGAACACGCTTTTATTTATGAGGAATTAAATTCATCTGATCTGGCATTTATTATTCATCCCGGCGAGACTGGTGAAAAAGGATTTGTTACCCTCTCTGATTTTGAAACCGAGCTTCCTGCTTTTATGACTTTTATGAAATCGAGGAATATAACACTCAAACATATGGAATGCCGCCGTAAAACACTTGATGATCTGTTTGTTTCACTAACAGGAAGAAAGATTAATGAATAGATTGGTCAGTTTTAATCAACTATGGCAGCTGATATCTGCTCTGTTCCGTGAAATAATAAGGGAACCAGGAGTTTTGTTCTGGGGAATACTTTTCCCTATTCTTATGTCGCTTGGTCTGGGGCTTGCTTTCACAAAGAAGTCTGATGTTATTCGTAAAGTTGCAATTATCAATATACCTGATAAATCCCCCGTGAGTTCAGACAGTTCAATGATTAACGGCTTCCTGCAACATAATTGCGAAAAGAATCTCTCAGGGGATTCAACTACATGGCAATGGAAGTACATAATCAAAGATGAAAAACTGGGAAATTCTATTTTCCTGTTCTATAATATGAAATGGGCCGATGCAGTAAGATTTCTTAAAAGAGGTACGATTAATGTTCTCATGCTGGGAAAGAACGACTCGGTTGAGTACCATTTCGATCCAATGAATCCCGATGCCCAACTTACTTATATTAAACTCAGTACTATTGTAGGGAATGGAACAATTCAGACGGTTCAAAATAACTCAGATATTAAACCTCTCACTGTCACCGGGACACGATATATTGACTTTCTTGTACCCGGACTGATAGCCATGGGTGTCATGATGTCAAGCATGTGGGGAATAAGCTATGGTATTATTGAAAAGAGATCTAAGAAGCTGCTAAGAAGACTTGTAGCAACGCCAATGAAAAAATCTCATTTCCTGATTGCACTTATATCAGTAAGGATCACAATGAATTTTATTGAATCGCTTGTTCTCTTCCTTTTTGCACTTTTTGCATTTAAAATGACAATCCAGGGGAATATATCGGCCCTTATATTAATGTTCCTTGCAGGGAATATTGCATTTGCCGGAATAGCCGTGCTTGTTTCGTCACATACTTCAAATACCGAGGTAGGTAACGGTCTGATAAATTTTGTTGTATTTCCGATGATGGTGCTTTCCGGAATATTTTTCAGTTATCAGAATTTCCCCGCCTGGAGTCTCCCGGTAATTAAGAATCTTCCATTAACTATGCTCACAGATGGTATCAGGAGTATTTTCAATGAAGGCGCCGGATATAATGAAGTAGCATTACCCATCTTGATCCTTATAGCAACAGGGGCCCTGTTTTTCTTTGTCGGATTAAAAATATTCAAGTGGCATTAAAAAAAATTCATTATAATGCAACGAATCATATTTCTTTTAGTCTTTATTCCGGATTAGAGTTCAAAAACAAATAATACAGAAGTATGAAAAACCTCAGATCATTAACAATTGCTTTTATCATCCTTGGTATCACTTCCTGCACGCATGCCCAGTTCTGGAAATCTGTAACAGGACATGGAAATGTAGTCACAAAAGAAAGGAAAACTGATTCTTTCACTGGCTTAAAAGTAAGTTCAGGAATTGACGTCTATCTTAAACAGGGTAATAATGAGACCGTTTCAGTTGAAGCGGATGAGAATCTTCACGAATATATTCTCACTGAAGTAAGAGGGGGAGTTCTTAATGTATACAGTGAATATAGTATCCGTGAAGCAGAAAGAAAGAGGGTCTATGTTACCATGAAAGAGGTAAATTCCGTAAAAACAACCAGCGCAGGTGATGTTTTTGGGGAAACACCAATTAATAGTGACAGGCTGGAACTATCAGCAAGTAGTGCAGGAGATATCAAACTTGAAGTACACGCAAAAAATACCAATATTGATATCAGCAGCTCAGGTGACATAACAATTTCAGGTGAGACGGACATGCTCAGAGCTGATCTGTCCAGTGCAGGCGATCTGAATGCTTTTGATCTGAAGGCAAGGGAAGCAGACGTTTCAGCTTCAAGTGCAGGCGATGCCGATGTCAGTGTTTCAGAAAGAATAACTGCAAGAGCTTCCAGCGCTGGAGATATCAACTATAAGGGTGATCCTAAATATGTAGATGCACATTCTTCAAGTGCAGGTGGAATTCATAAAAGATAAATTCTAATCTATATATTTCCCAACATTATTAAAAAGCCGTCGGATTCCTTCCGACGGCTTTTTTCTTAACTTTGTAACCTTGGTACAGGAAATGGAAAATTATTATCTGCATTGAAAAATTTAATGAAATGAAGGAAAATTTAAGTATTAATCTGAAAAACACCAGCAAATTTATCTCATTTGAAGAAATCGTTGCCCATGCTCAACAATCTGTAAGACACCTCGATAATCTTAATGCCGGAGTTGGTCCGGGAAATGATTTTCTGGGTTGGCTTTCTCTTCCGGATGACATATTGGTTCAACTTGAAAAAATAGAAAAAACCGCAAAACATCTAAGGTCGGTATCCGATACTACTGTAGTAATAGGAATCGGAGGGTCATATCTGGGAGCCAGGGCTGTAGTTGAAGCTCTTTCGCATTCCTTTGCCCCTCTCTTAAAGAATAATCACCATGATGTGATTTTTGCCGGTCAGAATATCTGTGAAGATTATCTGTCAGAACTCATTGAATTGCTGGATGGAAGAAATTATTCAATCGTTGTGATCTCTAAATCAGGGACAACCACAGAACCTGCTTTAGCTTTCAGAATACTTAAGGACCATCTGGAAAAGAAAGTCGGGAAACTAAATGCAGCTGAAAGAATTATCGCTGTTACCGACGCAAAAAAAGGAGCTCTCCGGTCATTAGCTGAAACCAATGGTTATGAAACATTTATTATACCTGATAATATCGGTGGTCGTTATTCTGTCCTGAGTCCTGTTGGTCTTCTCCCTATTGCCATAGCCGGCATCGATATCAGAACGCTCGTAAAAGGAGCGAAATCGATGGAAGAGATTACAAGGAATAATAAACACGCGGAAACCAATCCTTCTCTCCTGTACGCTTCGGCAAGAAATCTTCTTCTTCAGAATGGAAAACCGATTGAAATAATGGTTGGATTCACACCTAAACTGCATTTCTTTTCTGAATGGTGGAAACAACTTTATGGAGAGAGTGAAGGGAAAGACGGTAAAGGTATTTTCCCGGCTTCTGTTGATCTTACAACTGATCTTCATTCGATGGGTCAATATATTCAGGATGGACAAAGAATTCTTTTCGAAACTATTATTTCAGTGAAAAATCCTGTCAGAAAGCTTACTATTCCACTTGAAAAAGATGACTCTGATCAATTGAATTATCTTGCCGGGAAAAGACTTTCTGAAGTAAATCACAATGCTGAACTGGGAACTACCCTGGCTCACACCGACGGGAATGTACCTATAATAACAATTACTATTCCGGCTCTTGATGAGTATTATACAGGACAACTGATCTATTTTTTTGAAATGGCCTGTGCAATAAGCGGATATATTCTCGATGTAAATCCATTCGACCAGCCGGGTGTTGAAGCATACAAAAAAAACATGTTTGCACTTCTTAATAAACCAGGCTTTGAAGAGGCCGGTAAAAAACTTAAAGAAAGATTATAAGAATAAGATTCCATGAGGACCACGCTGAATGTCATGTTTGGCCCAATTTCAAAAAACTGATTACAGGTATTATCTTAATTTATCAAGATAACACCCCTTTCATTTTCCCCCAGGGGAAATATTTTACTCCTTCCCCCTTGGGGGCCTACCCTTTATACACATCTTTTTATTTGAGTTAGACGTATTGTTGTAAACGACGCCGGAGGCGTCAAACTCCAATAGCCACAGTCACGTCTGTGGTAATCAAAACGGGACCTCATCCAACACTGGAGGTGTTGAAT
>JADGPT010000143.1 GCA_017882345.1 Bacteroidales bacterium | reverse complement strand
AATGCCCCATATATTTTCATCAGAAACTGAATCATATCCGTGAATAATTTGATTTCTTAATCCAACAATCCGTCGGGCATTTTCAATTGAAAATTCAGAATCTTCTTTAAGAATCCTGTTCATGGCTTCACCAATGATCTCAAGGTTTCGTTCAATGGCTCGCTTGATCAATGAGTTTTGTCTGTAATTATCGAAATTCCGGGGTTCAGTCTGAAAAAATGAATCTATTTCCCCGATTGCTATTTTAATGTCATATAAATATTTAAGCACTTTCTCGTTCATAAACTAATCTTTTATCTCTATCAACAACTCTTCGGAAAATAGGGTTGCGAATAGCCTGGTTTTCAAGAAGGTCAACAGGTCTTCCCAATAGGGTTTCCAAATTTTCTTTGAAATCCATATAGTTGTCAAAATACTCAAGAATATCAATGTTTTCAAACTGAACTAATAAGTCAATGTCACTTTTGTCATTGAATTTATCTGTCAGGACAGATCCAAAGATATATAGTTCTCTGACTTTATGATGCTTACAAAGATTAATCAATTCATCAATATTTTTCTCGACTATATTCATGTCTCAAAGATATTAAATCTATCTCATTCTGAAAAATCCTCATAATTCTAATAGCATGGGGTCTGGGACCTTTGGCTCAGGGCACCAAACTCCGCTACCACCTTCACTTCGTTATGGTGGTCAAAGAAAACTTCGGTTGGCAAAGCAGGGCACAGGGCAATAACATTGAAAACCATTAAAGTTAATTACTGAAAGGTTACCGATTCTATTTTATCTTCACTTATCTGGGGCAGATTCATAAACCGTAGCAGCACCCTGGCAATCGCCAGAACATCTTTCTCACAATAATATACGATTCTCTCAAGATTGTCTTCTATATAGAATATACCTGCAACCATGCTGCCGTCAATATCATCCTTCGGAGTGGGAATCCGCAGTATTGTAGTAAGCAGATCGAGTGATGTATAATTCTTATAATCACCAAACTTCCACAGATCCATAGTATCAAGTAGTTTTATTTCCCATGGTTTTTTACCGGCATTATCAAGTATTTCAGGGATAATAAGTCCATTTATAATCATCCTCCTTGCAATATAAGGGAAGTCAAATTCTTTCCCGTTGTGGGCACAGAGTACAGCTTCTTTATTTGTTTTGGAGAACTTTAAAAGCATACCCGAAAACTCTGAGAGAAGAGATTTTTCATCTTTGCCATAGAAAGATTTAAGTCTGAAGCTGAATGGATTTTTTTCCCTGATAAGTCCAACCGAGATACAGATTATCTTTCCGAATTCTGAATAAATTCCTGCCCGTTCATAAACGTCTTGAGCTGTCTGTTCCGGGGATCTGAACTGCCTTGATTTCTTGTCCCAGAGAATCTGCATTGCAGGATTTATAAGTTCATACGAAGATGATTCCGGGACTGTTTCAATATCAAGAAACATAACATCCTCTACCTTAATATTATCGAGCATAGTCTTATGATTTACTTTTTAAAAGATGCTTTTCTATTATAGAAATCAGGACCTCAATTCCGACCTGGTTTTCTCCACCCCGTGGTATAATTATATCTGCATACCGCTTTGAAGGTTCGATAAACTGAAGATGTGAAGGTTTTACTGTGTCGTGGTACCTTTCAAGCACCATAAGCACAGAACGACCCCGTTCAATAATATCTCTGTTTATAACCCGTCCCAGCCTGTCGTCTGCATCGGCATCAACATATACCTTGATATCCAGGATATTACGTAAACCGGGATCAGTGAGAATAAGAATCCCTTCAACCAGCACTACCCTCGCAGGTTTTATATTAATTGTCTCCTTTGCCCTCAGACACGTCAGGTAGGAATAGACAGGCATTTCAACCGGGATCCCTTTTTTCAGATGTTTAAGGTGATCAATTAACAATCGCCATTCGACTGAATCGGGGTGATCAAAATTTATTTTTTGCCTCTCCTCGAGGGAGATTGCACTGTTATCTTTATAATAGGAATCCTGTGGTATGACTATAACCTCGTCATTAGGAAATACTTCCATTACTTTTTTTACTACAGTAGTTTTTCCTGAACCTGTACCACCTGCTATTCCTACTATCAACATATTTATTAATTTTGCTGTATTAATTATCAAAAGTAGTAAGAAGTTTGGAGTGAACTAAAGTTTGGAGTGCCTAAAGTTAAAAAAATGAAATTTCCTAAATCAATAACAACCCAATTCTCTCTAGGCACTTTAGGCACTAAAACTTTTATTGATTATGAATTTTAATTATATACAATGTCTGAATTATATCCGCTAAAGTTTGAAACTGTATTGAAGGAAAAAGTCTGGGGAGGAAATGCACTTGTTTCCAGGTTTAATAAAAAAGCAACAGGTTCACTTCATATTGGAGAAAGCTGGGAATTGTCTGCTGTTACAAATAGCCAGTCGGTGATAAGTAACGGTTTCCTTGCAGGAAATAATATTGAGGAACTCATCGAAGTTTACATGGGTGATATTACCGGCGAATCGATATTTGAAAAGTTCGGGAACGAGTTTCCGTTACTAATCAAGTTTATTGAAGCACAGGAAGACCTTTCGATACAGGTCCATCCCAATGACAGCCTGGCAAAAAAGAGACATAATGCTTATGGAAAAACCGAGATGTGGTATATCCTTGAAAGCAAAAAAGGCTCAAAGATTTATACGGGTTTCAAAGATGGGGTTACCAAAGAGATCTATGAAGAGAGTCTCAGTAAGGGCAGGATTGAAGATCTGCTGAATGTTGAAACTGTCGATGCCGGCGATGTATTCTTCACCCCGGCAGGCAGGGTTCATGCCATCGGAGCTGGTATTGTTCTGGTTGAAATACAACAGACCTCTGATATTACCTACAGGATATTTGACTGGAACAGGAAGAGTTCAGGGAAGGAGAAGAGAGAGTTACATACCGAACTGGCTCTTGATGCAATTGACTTCAACCAGTCAGGAAAAAACAAGATAAGGAAGGTACCGGTGCTTAATAAAACTGAAAACCTAGTCAATTGTGAATTTTTTACTACCAATATTATCAGTCTCAACAAAGCAATAGGTAAAGAATACTACTCTAATGACTCATTTGTTGTGTACATTTGCACTGAGGGTGAATTTTTAATCTGCTGGGATGACAATTCCGAGAAAGTCACAAAAGGCGAGACTGTTCTTCTGCCTGCCATGATCAAGGAGGTTACTCTTAAACCATTGAATGAAGCCTGTTTGCTTGAGGTGTATATTAATTCTGAAAATCCCGTTTAAGGATCAAGACAAAAGACAAAAGTATAAAGACAAAAGTGAAATCAAGGTTAAAGGATTAAGGATTAAGGATAAAGCCCCCCATTTGGGGGGTTGGGGGGTAAAAAGATAAAAGTGAAAAGCCTCTTTTTGGGGGGTAAAAAGATAAAAGTCAAATAATAATTATAATAAAATGAAACTATTTTCAGCCTCGCTGCTTTTAGTATTAACAATATCTTTAATTACAGGATGTACCGGAAAGGGAACTGCAAAAAAAGATAAACTTGCAGTAAGTGACTCAATTACAGTTCCGGATACCGGTTATACTGGTATCAAGAAATACATGAGCGGGAAATATCTTGTCAAAGAAGTTACCTTCAAAAACGGTGTAAGAGAAGGCTTGATGAAATCATTCTATATGACAGGTGAATTGCGTCAGACTTTCTGGTATGAGAATGGTTTAAGGGAAGATTCATCAATGTGGTATTACCAGCAAGGGCAGAAATTTCGTGCCACTCCCTTTAAAAGAGATACTATCGATGGTATACAGAAACAATATTACAGGACAGGCAAACTGAGAGCCAAACTCGGTTTTTCAAAAGGATCGCGTACTACATTTTTTCAGGAATATACACCTGAAGGAAAACTTGTTGGCGGTTACCCTTCTCTGATTGTCAATATCGTAGATAATTATAAGATTAAAGGAGTATACAAAATCTCACTTGAACTGTCTGATAAATCAACTAAGGTCAGATATTATCGCGGCGATTTTTTGAATGGATTATTTGATACTGCTCATGTTGAAAAAATAAAAGTGATTAAAGGGATTGGCACCCTGGATCTTAAAAAAACCGGATCCCAAAAACCATCCTCTGTAGGTGTCATAGCTGTGATACTTACCAATTTTGGGAACAACTTTCTGATTTATAAAAAGATCGAGCTGCCTTACAACGACCTTAAATAAGGATTTTCATGATTATACATTCAGCTTCTTTTATTAAAAGCAGTCCATCAATAAAAGAGTGTCCGGAATCAACAAAACCAGAATTCGGGTTTATAGGAAGATCGAATGTAGGGAAATCATCATTAATAAACATGCTTACAGGCTGGTCGAAGCTCGCAAAAACTTCAGTTCAACCCGGGAAGACCAGAACAATTAACCATTTTTTCGTGAATGAAAGATGGTATCTGGTCGATCTTCCAGGCTATGGTTATGCAAAAGTGCCTGTTAAGCTCAGGGAAAAATGGGTTAGAGCCACCGAGGAATATATTCTTAAAAGGGAAAACCTGGTTTCACTTTTTGTGCTTCTCGATACCCGGCATAAACCTCAACGTTCCGATCTTGAGTTCATGGAATTTCTGGGTTTAAACGGTATAGCTTTTACACGGGTCTTTACAAAGAGTGACAAGCTTACAGTTACTGCCCTGGAAAATTCAGTAAATCAATATAACTCGGAAATGCTCAAAAACTGGGAGTCATTGCCTGTTTCTTTCATTACATCCGCTGTCAAAGGCAATGGCAGAGAAGAAATACTGAAATATATAGAAGAAACTATGAACAATTTTTCAAATGGCATATGATATCGGCCGGAATTTATAATTTTGTACTCAAATTTGATTTCATTTTTAAATCAATTAAAAATATCAGTAAATGTTTGGAACCGCACCAATGAAACTCTTTTCCTGCAGGTCTTCAAAAGATCTTGCTCAGAGGATTGCAGATAAATTAGGAATTGAACTGGGGAAAAGTTCCGTTACCTGTTTCAGCGATGGGGAATTTCAACCTTGTTTTGATGAATCAGTAAGAGGAAGTTTGGTTTTTATAGTCCAGTCCACAAATCCACCTGCTGATAATCTTTTTGAGCTTCTGCTTATGATTGACGCAGCAAAAAGAGCCTCTGCCTACAAAGTGATTGCTGTTATCCCATATTATGGCTTTGCCAGGCAGGACAGGAAGGACAGGCCTCGTGTTTCTATCGGTTCGAAGTTATCAGCAGACCTCCTGAGTACTGCCGGGGTCGACAGGGTGATAACCATGGATCTTCATGCAGATCAGATACAAGGCTTCTTCAATGTGCCGGTTGATCATCTTTTCGGTTCCGCCATATTTGCACCGTACATTGCGAACCTTAAACTTAAAAACCTTACTGTTTCAGCTCCTGATATGGGAGGTTCAAAAAGAGCAAATGCTTACTCAAGGCACCTTCAGTCAGAGATGGTTTTATGTTATAAACTCCGTAAAAAGCCAAATATAATTGAAGAAATGTCGATTATTGGTGAAGTTGAAGGACGAAATGTTGTAATAATTGACGATATGGTTGATACTGCCGGTACGCTTTCCCTGGCTGCCGACATGATGAAAGAGAGAGGGGCCACCAGCATAAGGGCATTCGCTACACACCCCATACTATCCGGAAACGCCATACAGAGGATCAACGATTCAGCTATAGAAGAACTGGTGGTGAGTGATTCAGTTCCCTTTACGAACACTTCTGATAAAATCAAAGTGCTTTCAATTGCTGATATTTTTGCTAAAACGATCCAGGCTGTGACTTCAAATCAGTCGATTAGCACAAATTTTGTATTCTGATTCCATTGTTCTATATTTGCAGGCCAAAAAATTAATTAATGTCAAACGTGTAATGGGGAGTTATCGGGATGATAACTCTTAGTAGCACAATAACTTTTAGATAAATGAAGACAATCGAAATTAAAGGAACATTCAGAACAGAATTAGGGAAAAAAAGTTCTAAGCAGATCAGAAAAGCAGGTAACGTACCATGTGTTATCTATGGGAAAGAAAAGAATATTCACTTTTATACTCATGAGAATAGTTTTAAAAACCTTGTATATACACCTGATGCGCATCTGGTTAAACTCAGTATTGAAGACAAGGAGTACAACGTTGTACTTAAAGATATGCAGTTCCATCCTGTAAGGGATAATATTTTACACGCAGACTTCATTGAATTTTTTGATGACAAGCCATTAATTATCAATATCCCTATCAAAGTTTCAGGCGATTCAGCAGGAGTTTTAGCAGGTGGAAAATTAAGCATTAAGAGAAGAAACCTGAAAGTAAAAGGTTTTGCTAAAGATCTTCCTGAATCTCTTCCTATTGATATCACTAATCTGAAAATTCATGAAGGAGTAAAAGTCGGTGAGTTATCATACGACAAGATAGAATTACTTGATCAAAAAAAATCGATGGTCCTCACAATTGCTACTTCGCGTGTTGCACAGAAAACTGATGAAGAGGTTCTGGCTGAAACAGCAGCAGCAGAAGCAGCAGCAGCCGCAGAAGCAGCTACACCTGAAACACCTGCAGCTGAATAGAAACTGGTCTTTTTTATAAAAACATTCAGGCTTGATGAAATATCTGATAGTTGGCCTGGGAAACATAGGTGAAGGGTATAAAGACACCCGACATAATATAGGATTTACAGTATTGGATGCCATGGCTTTGGCATCCAATATTTCTTTTACTGACAAACGTTATGGCGCTCTTTGTGAGATCAGATACAAAGGACGTGATTTAATCCTTCTGAAACCCTCCACATATATGAATCTCAGTGGAAATGCCGTGAGTTACTGGCTCAAAAAGGAAAACATCCCCCTGGAAAATATGCTTGTAATTGTCGACGACATTGCCCTCCCGCTTGGCAGTATCAGAATGAGGCCTAAGGGCAGCGACGGTGGCCACAACGGACTTGCACATATAAGCACTACACTGGCAACAAATGAGTATCCAAGGATCAGAGTTGGCATCGGAAGCAGTTTCCGCAAAGGAGCACAAGTCGATTTTGTTCTTGGTAAATGGGATCCGGAAGAAAAAAAGTTTATGGAAGAGAGAACTTCGATAGTGATCGATATGATAAGATCATTTGCATTCGCAGGTACAGAGATGACAATGACTGCATTTAACAAAGCAGGAAAGGTACCTCCTCCCCCACAAGACCCACCGGTCACACTTTGACGGAACTAATGCTCAGTAATTTGGTAAATTGGTGCCGGTGCCGGATAAATAGAGTAAAGGGCATAGCCGTCAAGCTAAGGAGTTAAATATAGTAAAATAGTGAGAGAGTTTAGTACAAAACAGAATGTAAAGTATTGAATATATGTCTGATACATTTCCCCTCCTTTTGAAGGAGGGGTGGCCGGACCACT
>JADGPT010000142.1 GCA_017882345.1 Bacteroidales bacterium | reverse complement strand
GCCACCACACACTGCATGCTTACATAACACCTCTCATGCTGTCAAAACCAAGTCAGCCCCGGTGATATGTTCTGCAAAGATACGAAATGTAAAGGAAAAAGGAAAATCAAGACAAAAGACAAAAGTCACAAGACAAAAGTAAAAACAAGGAGAAAGAGCAAATTAAGGAGAAAGGAGAAAGGAAAAATAATGTTTCGCGTTTATTGGTTTAAAGGATAATGGATAAAGCCCCCCATTTGGGGGGTTGGGGGGTAAAAAGACAAAAGTATAGATCAAGATAAAAGACAAAAGTAAAAAACAAAAGTGAAAAATTAACCGCATGCCGCGAGCCGCAAGCCACAAACCGGAAAGTTAAGACAAAAGACAAAAGTATAAAGACAAAAGTGAAAACAAGGAAAAAGGACAAACTTAAATCCGTATCTTCACATATCCATCACTAATGGTTCTGCAGCCTTGGAAAAGACATTAAAAATCGGAATACTCCGCGAAACAAGGAACCCTCCCGACAGAAGGGTACCTCTTACGCCCCCTCAGATAGTTGCTCTTGAGGAGCTTTATCCAAACGTTGAATTCTTCGTTCAGCCAAGCGATTTCCGGTGTTATTCAAATGAAGAATATGAGTATCTTGATATCCCTCTGAAAGAAGATCTTCGGGATTGTGATCTCCTTCTGGGTGTGAAAGAGGTAGATAAACGGACTATTATCGCCGGGAAAACATATCTTTTCTTTGCTCATGTTGCTAAGAAACAACCTCATAACCATGAGATGTTCAATGCGATGGCTGAAAAAAACCTTAGCTTTATCGATTTTGAATATCTTACAACCGATAATGGACAAAGAGTCGTAGCATTTGGTCGCCATGCCGGTATCATCGGAGCATACAACGGATTAAGAGCAAGGGGAATTAAAACTAACAGGTTTAAACTTAAACCGGCATACCAGTGTCATGATCTTGATGAGATGTGGGCAGGCCTCCGGCTTATTGAGCTTAAACCGGGATTAAAAATTCTTGTTACCGGAGATGGCCGTGTGGCTCACGGTGCCATAGAAACACTTAATATTGCTAATGTGGAACAGGTTTCTCCGGTTGATTACCTCAACAGAGATTTTGATGTTCCTGTCTTTTGCCGGATCGGACCTGAATATTATTCAAGTCACAAAAATGGTCTGAATTTCAGTTTCAGCCATTTTACAAAATATCCTCAGGAGTATGTATCGACCTTTTTACCCTACACCAAAGCAACTGACATATTGATCGCTGGTCATTACTGGGATCCAAGATCTCCGGTCTTCTTTACCAGGGCTGATATGAAAAGACCTGATTTCAGGATTTCGGTAATTGCAGATATCAGCTGTGATGTGAATGGTCCAATACCCTCAACAACCCGGGCGACGACCATATCAGACCCATTTTATGCCTTTAATCCATTCCTGGAAATTGAAGAGCCGGCATTCTCAAGACAGACCAATATCACTGTAATGTCAATTGATAATCTGCCTGGCGAACTTCCGCGCGACGCCTCACTCGATTTTGGTAAGATGTTAATGAGTAATGTATTACATGATCTCCTGACGGAGACTGCAAGCCCTATGATCGAAAGAGCGACAATCCTCCTGAACGGGAAGCTCACCCCACGGTATAATTACCTTGATGATTATCTTACTACCTTATGAAATGAAGATAATTTCAATTGGTCCGGCATATCCCTATCGCGGTGGGCTGGCTTCATTTAATGACCGGCTTACACAGCAGTTTTCTTCTGAGGGACATGATATTGAAATATTTACTTTCCGGTTACAATATCCAAAATTTCTTTTCCCGGGGAAAACGCAATATACTGATGGACCACCCCCGGATAATATTAAGATTTCCCGGAAACTTAATTCGATAAATCCATTTAACTGGATTACCACCGGTCTTAAAATTAAAAAGGAAAAGCCAGATATTCTTTTAATAAGATTCTGGCTGCCTTTTATGGGACCTTGCTTTGGTACAATTGCCCGAATTGCAAAATCGAACATGCATACTTCAGTAATCTGTATTTTTGACAATGTAATCCCACATGAAAAACGGACTGGTGATAAAGCTCTGACCAGGTATTTTACAAATAGCATTGATGGGGCTATAGTAATGTCACAGACTGTTTTTAATGAACTTAATGCGTTCAATAAAAGGATTCCTGTTAAGCTTTCTCCTCATCCATTATTCGATAATTATGGTTTGCCAGTCGGACGCAAAGAGGCATTGGCGGAATTAAAACTTGATGAAGAGAATTCATATCTCCTGTTCTTCGGATTCATCAGAGCATATAAGGGACTTGATCTTTTGATCGAAGCATTTTCTGATAAAAGATTGAGAAACAGGAAACTGAAGCTCATCATTGCAGGAGAATTTTATGAGGACAAAACTCCTTATAAGGATCTGATTAAAAAGTACAACCTTGAAAGAGAGGTTGTCTTTTTTGATCATTTTATAAAAGATAATGAGGTTCCTCTTTTTTTCAGCGTAGCTGATCTTGTAGTTCAACCCTATAAAACTGCTACACAGAGTGGTGTAACACAGATTGCTTTCTATTTTGAAAAACCTATGCTCGTGACAGATGTTGGAGGGCTTAGGGAAATTGTTCCGGATGGCAAGTGCGGTTATGTTGTGAAACCCGAACCTGAATTCATTGCTGAAGCAATAATCGATTTCTTTGATAATGACAGGAAAAAAAAGTTTACAGAAGGGGTTAGGCAGGAAAAAGAGAAATTTTCGTGGGACAAGATGACGGAAGCAATTGTGGAGGTTTATAAATTAACCTTATCCTTAATCAGATAACTATTCCTCTCCGGGGAATTTCTGTTTACCAGTTCTCCCAGGAAACCTGTAAGAAAGAGGATTGAACCGATTATCATTACTGTCAGGGCGATGAAAAAGAATGGACTGTTAGTGACCAGGGGAGCTCTGAGGTGGTGAGAGGTAAAAACCAACTTTCTGATGCCAAGATAACCAGCCATTATAAAACCTATTATAAACATCATGGTACCCATAGAACCAAAGAGATGCATGGGACTTTTACCGAATCTGGTAATGAAACCTACTGTTAAAAGATCAAGATATCCTTTAATAAATCTGTCAAGACCATATTTTGTGACTCCGTATTTTCTTGAACGGTGTTCAACAATTTTCTCCCCAACCTTCCTGAATCCGGCTTCTTTTGCCAGCATGGGTATGTACCTGTGCATTTCTCCGAATACCTCAATACTCTTAACAACCTCGAGACGGTATGCTTTTAGTCCACAGTTAAAATCATGCAGTTTTATCCCGGATGACCATCTTGCTGTGCCATTATAAAACTTACTTGTAATACGTTTTACTAAAGGATCATATCTTTTCTTTTTCCAACCCGATACAAGATCATATCCGTCAGTTATGATCATCCTGTAAAGGTCAGGTATTTCATCCGGACTATCCTGAAGATCTGAATCCATGGTAATAACGACATTGCCGGACGCTTCACCAAAACCTGTATGAAGAGCGGCAGCCTTACCATAGTTCCTTCTGAACCGGCAGCCCTTAACGTACTTAAACTTCCCGGCCATCAAAATAATCCTGTCCCATGATGAATCTGAGCTTCCATCATCGATAAAGATTATCTCATAAGAGTATCTCCTGATTGTACAAACCTTTACAATCCATTCAGTTAATTCCTGAATGGATTCCTCTTCATTATAAACAGGGATAACAATCGACAGATCCATCAGAATTGATTAAGTTTAGTTAACAGGTACGTCAATCAGAGGATTGCCTTCTTTTTTAATAAAGATACTTACGAGAAGTGAATAAATTAATCCAAAAAAGACAGTGCTAATAATACTGATAGGAGCAATTATTGCAGGCTTCATTATTTTCGCGGTGAATGCCATAGAGGTATCAATGGCGGCCTGAGGTGCACCTTTTTTTGTCATAAGTTCTTCAGTCATTGCCATTTGTTTACTAATAAGTCCCGGATCAATCACAGTATAAAGAAGGTAGGTATAAATAGCCATTATTATTGAAGCGTATACGAATATAACTACTCCAGCTCCAACTGATTGACCATAAGTTATCTGTCCATGCATAGAATTATCACGATAGGATTTTAGAAGAAAATACAGCAGGATTAATTGAATAGGAACATTAATATAACCTGCCGTTTTATTGAGTGTCAGGTCAAGAAAATACATTACCAGAGAAAATGCTACTCCTGCCAGTGCTAATATCAGGCCATTTGTTAAGTTAGCTTTCCAAACGTTGACTTTTTCTTCCATGATGTTTGTTATTTGATTAGTTTAAACAGGTTAAATGATTAACAACAAATATAATGTAAAAATAGAAATGAGGACTGCTGTTAATTTGGAATAATTATTTTGCAGGTTTCTCAAATAATTGTACTTTTGTGCGGGGTAAGTCTTATACGACCAGCTCCTGCTGAACTCCCCCAGGATCGGAAGGTAGCAAGGGCAGGCAGTTGTAGCGGTGCGATATAAGGGGCTTACCCTTTTTTTTATTGCCAAAATTTGTGATAATCCATGCTTATCCGCTTATATAATGAGAATCCAAACCCAAAGGATATAAGGCAAATAGTTGACCTGCTTGAAGATGGAGGCATCATAATTTACCCTACCGATACAGTATATGCAATGGGCTGTGATATACTGGCAACAAAGTCTATTGAGAAGATTGCCCGTTTTAAGGGGTTAAATCCGAAAAATCCGGAACTCTCTCTGATATTTCATGATATGAGTCAGCTTTCTGAATATACGATAATCAGAGACAATACATTATTTAAACTGCTTAAGAGGAACCTCCCGGGGCCATTTACTTTCATCGTACAGGCAAATAACCAGATCCCAAAACTGTTTAAGAATAAGAAAAAGACTGTTGGGATCAGGATCCCCGATAATAATATTGTACTGGAGATTGTCAGGGAACTGGGGCGACCTATTATAACGACATCAATACATGATACGGACGAAGTAATTGAGTATACCACCGACCCTGAGCTTATTTATGAGAAGTATCACGATATTGCAGACATAATGATTGATGGCGGTTTCGGCAGAAATGAAGCTTCAACGATTGTTGACTGTACAGGGGAAGAAATTGAAATTGTAAGACAGGGGCTTGGTGTTCTTGAACTTTGAAAATCAGTGCCTGTAAAAGTTTTTGCTAAAAAGGACCATAACGGTAAGTAATTCCAACCGTCCCAATAACATCAATGCCGACAGAAACCATTTACCAGCCATAGGGAGTGAAGAATAATTCGTAAACGGACCGAAGGTTCCGAGTCCGGGGCCAATATTGCCAAGCATTGAGGCAGAGGTACTGAAGGAGGTAATAATATCATATCCCATAAATGACATGATAAAGGTACCAAAACACATTACAAAAAAATATAACATTATGAATACCAGAAGGTTGTATATGGTATTTTGTGATATTACTCTTTTATCAAGACGAACAGGTATAAAAGCAGTTGGATGAATCAGTCTTTTTAATTCCTGCAGGTTGTTCTTTGTAATCAATAGTAGTCTGACAATTTTAATACCCCCGCTGGTCGATCCGGCTGTCCCTCCTGTAAACATCAGAATGAAGAGTATAATCAGAATTATGCTTCCCCATAAGTTATAGTCCTGAGTATAAAACCCTGTAGTGGTTATTATAGAGATAACATGAAAAGCTCCATCAAGCAAAGCTTTACCGAAAGAGAAACCCGATTTAAAATAAAGAATCAGGGTGACTACCGATACAAAAATGAAGCATATAAGTGAGTAAAAAATAAACTCATTTTTGCCTGCTACCTTTTTAAAGTTACCCTTAAGACCGAAGTAAATGAGGGTCATATTAGTTCCTGCAATAAACATAAAGATGGTTATTACAATCATTATATAAGGAGAGGAAAAGGCTGCAATTCCATTGTTACGCGTTGAAAAACCACCAGTTGACAATGTCGAAAATGAATGGCAGATAGCATCAAAAAACGGCATTCCTCCAAAGATGAGTAAAGTGATTTCGGCAAGGGTTAAGAAGAAATAAATAGCAACAAGCCGTTTTGCTGCATCCTTAATTCTGGGACGTATCTTATCGGTTGGTTGCCCTGAAAATTCAACAACTGCAATCTGTAAATTGAATGATTTAAAAACCGGAAAAACGGAAAGCGAAATTAATATTATTCCTATTCCTCCCATCCACTGGGTAAGACTTCTCCAGAACAGGATCCCATGAGGCATAGATTCAATGTTAGTAAGAATTGTGGCACCCGTGGTTGTAAAACCCGACATTGACTCGAAAAAGGCATCCCCAAAGCTGGTAATTGAGCCGCTGATAAGAAATGGCAATGTTCCAAAAGTGCTGAATATAAGCCAGATACCAGTTACAATGATATACCCTTCTTTGTTTCCAAAAATTCTCTCTTTATTACGAAGAGGAGTGAAAACCAAGACACCTGCAACAATAGCAATAAGAGCAGAATAGCAAAAAGCAGATGCTGCCTGTTCGTGGTATAAGAAAGAAACACCCGCGGAGACAAGCATGAACAAACCTTCAACAATGAGCAGCAGGCTAAAAACCCTGGCTATTATTCTGAAGTTGATCATAAACAGTTAGGTAAAGTATCTAGAAAGCCTCTCGTAGGCTGATGGCAAAGTAAATACAACAACCTTATCGTTAGCTTTGATTATTGTATCACCAGTTGCAATGAATGGTTCTCCATCTCTGGTTCCACCTCCAACGATAGCATCTTTTGGAAAATCAATACTCCGTAAAGTACCCTTTGTTATTTTTGAGTTTGCCGGAACATTAAATTCAATAACTTCTGCATCAGTTCCAGTCATATATTTAACCTGGGTCACATTGGGATTTGTTGTGTGCCTGAAAATCCTGCTTGCTGCCGATATCTTTTTATTTATAATGGTGTCGATACCGGTGTTCTCTGCAAGATTTATGAATTCCATGTTTTCAACTTCAGCAATAGTCTTTTTTACACCCATCCTTTTAGCCAGAAGACATGAAAGAATATTTGTCTCTGAATTACCGGTTACTGCAACAAAAGCATCCATTTTTGTTATTCCTTCCTGTTCAAGCAGATCAACATTTCTGCCATCGCCGTTAATTATCAGGGTATTGTCGAGAATTTCTGCAAGATCTTCACATTTTTCGATATTTGAATCTATCAGTTTTACTTCACATGTTTTCTGCAGGTACATCGCTACATGTTTCCCAATCCTGCTTCCTCCAAGTATCATTATACTTTTGGCTTCAAAATTCTCTTTCCCCGATGACTTCATCATTTCATCAATTCCTTCATGGGTTGAGATAACAAATACCGTATCTCCTAACTGAAAGTGTTCATTTCCTCTCGGTATGATAGTTATAGCATTTCTTTTGATTGCAACAGCCCTGTACTTATC
>JADGPT010000141.1 GCA_017882345.1 Bacteroidales bacterium | reverse complement strand
TATACTTTTATTCAATTGTTCTGAGTTTCTTTTTCTATGGTATTATGCCGCGATCAATTGGAAAATAATAAATGAGAAATCTTAGTTTTAATATCAGCCTTCTCTTTTTTCTTTTAATGCCCCGGCTCCATGCCCAGGAGAGTATTATTAAATTTAAGGGTCAGATTGATGCTTATACCGGTTTAAACTTTACAAATCCTCTTCAAACCCAGATTGGAGCAAGATTCCTGCCTACACTCTCAATTGGAAAGACCTTTAAAAACAATCTGAAATTCGATTCCGAAATCTCGTTTGACAGTTACCTGAATTATCATTTCACCGGTTGGACTAACGATCTATCCGGTTCAAAGATCAAACCATACAGGCTATGGGTCAGATTAAGCGCTGAAAGATTTGAACTCAGAGCCGGACTCCAGAAAATCAATTTTGGTTCTGCCGTCATGCTTCGTCCTCTTATGTGGTTCGATCATATTGACCCTCGCGATCCGCTCCAGCTTACCGATGGGGTATATGGTCTTCTTGGCAGATATTATTTTCAGAATAATGCAAATGCATGGTTATGGGTTCTCTGGGGAAATGATAAAACCAGGGGCTGGGAAACAGTTCCGACAAGCAGAAAAGTACCCGAGCTGGGAGGCAGGATGCAATTCCCCGTTCCTAAAGGAGAGGTGGCTCTTTCATTTCATCACCGTACTGCTGATTTAACCGGGGTACTAAATCCGGCAATAATACATGGTTCTGCAACCTATCCGGAAGATAAGATCGGACTCGATGGAAAATGGGACATTGGTCCCGGATTATGGGCAGAGTATTCCCTTACTCACAGCACACTGGATACCGTATATTTCCAGCCCTGGACGAAACTGTTCACCCTCGGCATTGACTATACTTTCGCTCTTGGAAACGGATTATACATTGCATCAGAATATTTCAGATACAGCTCAGCCGGTGAGATATTTGATCGGGGTCTTTATAGAACATTCTCCTCCCTTACAGTAAACTACCCGATGGGAATTAATAAGATTGGAGCCATTATTTACTATAACTGGAACGATAAAACATGGTACAGGTTTATAAATCTTCAGAGGCAAAGCGATAACTGGACCTACTATCTTTTCCTCTTCTGGAATCCTGAGAAATTTGCAATCTATAATAACACTTCGGGGAATGATATGTTTTCCGGAAAAGGAATACAACTTATGGCAGTTTTTAATTTTTAAAAAATTATGGAAAATTCGACCCTCATTTCAATTGAAGCGCTCAAAAAGCATTTCCCCACGTCAGGAGGCAGATTCACTGCTCTGAATGGTATTGATCTAAAGATCGGGAAAGCGGAGTTTACGGGTGTCGTCGGCCCCAGTGGCAGCGGAAAAACAACTCTCCTGAACATTATCGGGTCTCTCGATTCTCCTTCCGAAGGCAGAGCCATGGTGCTCGGATTATCGATAAGCGACCTGAATGTAAAACAGGCTGCCCTGCTGCGAAGAACGCGGCTTGGATTTATTTTTCAGAGTTATAATCTCCTTCCCGTTTATACTGTCTTCGAAAATGTGGAATTGCCCCTTCTCCTCCTCAAACTTAATGAAAGTCAACGGAGGAAAATGGTGATGGATTCTCTTGAATGGCTCGGCCTTACAGATAAGGTAAAATCCAAACCTGCCCAGCTCTCGGGTGGCGAATGCCAGAGGGTGGCTATTGCGCGTGCAATGGTGAAGAGACCTGAAATAGTACTTGCCGACGAACCTACTGCAAACCTCGATGCGGCAAACTCACATAACATTCTCAAAACTATGGTCAGACTGAACAGCGAATTTCAAACCACATTCATTTTTGCCACTCACGACGACAAGGTTATCTCATATCTTAAGAGAAAGATCTCCCTGGTTGACGGGAAAGTTGAAAAGGATGAAATCACCGGTAATTAACTCACAGGAATCATGAAACTGTTATTCAAACTCGCAATTAAGAATCTGACAGGGGCAGGTCTCAGAACCTGGCTCAATGTGATTGTTCTTTCATTCTCATTCCTGATAATAATATGGCATAAGGGATTGTTAAACGGATGGGACAGGCAGGCAAGAAATGATATGGTCAACTGGGAAACAGGAACCGGACAGTTCTGGCAGTCATCTTATGATCCGTTCGATCCTTTCTCTCTAACGGACGCCCATTCAAAGATCCCCTCAGTTTTTGATACTCTGATAACCAAAGGAGAAATTGCCCCGGTCCTTATAACGCAGGGCACTATCTATCCCCGTGGCCGGATCCAGAGTATCCTCATCAAAGGAATAAGTTCAGCCCAGAGGGTTTTAAAATTACCGGGCGAATTGTTCCTGAAAAGCAATGACGATTTACCTGTTCTGATCGGCAGTAAAATGGCCCGCGACAACGGCTTGAAAACTGGTGATGTGACCACCATTCGCTGGCGTGATGTTCATGGAACATTTGACGCCAATGAAATGAAAGTGATCGGAATTTTCGACACAAATGTACCTTCTGTTGATGCAGGCCAGATATGGGTTCCTCTCGACCGGCTTCAAAAGATGATGGGGATGCCGGGAGAAGCAACAATATTGGTTTGCGGAAATTTCGACACTAACGGACGCACTCCAGAAGGATGGAAATTCAAGAGTAGTGAAGAACTGCTCAAGACCGTCACCGACATAATCAAAATGAAATCTGCCGGAGGGATAGTTTTATATATCATCCTGATGAGCCTCGCGATGCTTGCGATCTTTGACACACAGGTCCTCTCGATATTCCGGAGACAAAAAGAGATCGGTACATATATAGCCCTTGGAATGACCCGTTCACAAGTCGTAGGTTTATTCACTCTTGAGGGATCGCTTAATTCCGTGCTGGCTGCTTTGCTGGCAGCTGTCTATGGTATTCCGTTGCTTGCCTTGCAGGCAACTAAAGGGATGTCCTTCGCAGGAACAGCAAAAAGTTATGGCCTTGTCGTGGCAGATAAAATTTTCCCGGTTTATAGCCTTGGACTTGTTGCCACGACTATAATTCTTATCATGCTAACGACAACAATAGTTAGCTACCTGCCATCGCGAAGGATAGCAAAAATGAAACCTACAGAAGCTTTGAGGGGGAAACTGCAATGATCAGATTTTTATTGAAAGGAATATTCAGAGACAGGCAGAGAAGTCTTCTGCCTGTTCTTGTCGCAACAATAGGAGTTATGCTGACTGTGACTCTCTATTGCTGGTTGAACGGCTTTCTGAACGACAGTATCGAATTAAATGCACGATTCTCGACAGGTCATGTTAAAATTATGACTGCACCCTATGCCGGAAACATCGACCAGATTCCGAATGATCTTGCTTTAACAGGGGTTGATTCACTAATGAAGAAGCTTAAAAAGGAGTTCCCGGCAATGAAATGGCAACAACGGATTCACTTCGGAGGACTTATTGATGCTCCCGATCCGGCAGGGGTAACGCGTTCGCAGGGTCCTGCTATAGGCATTGGGATTGATATGCTTTCAGGTGATCATTCTGAAATAGAAAGGTTTAACCTTGAGAAATCTTTGCGAAGAGGCAAATTACCGGCACATCAGGGGGATATTCTTATCAGTGAACTTTTCTCACAAAAACTTAAAGTAAATCCGGGAGATACAGTTACGCTTATTGGATCCACCATGAATGGAAGCATGGCTATGTACAATTACGTAATAGCCGGAACTATAGTATTCGGTACCCCGGGCATGGATCAGGGCTCCGTTATTGTCGACTTAAAAGATGTACGCGACGCCCTCGATATGAATGATGCTGCCGGAGAGATAATCGGTTATCTGCCTGAAAAATATTACGATGATAAAACTGCAGAACAGGTTGTAACGCGGTTTAACCTCCTCTTCCCTCCGTCAGGTGATAAGTATGCTCCCGTGATAACTACACTCAGGAAACAGAACAATCTGGGCCAGATGATGGACCAGATAAGTCAGGTAGGAGCATTCGTAGTACTTATCTTTGTTCTCTCAATGTCGCTTGTCTTCTGGAATGCAGGACTTCTTGGCGGAATGAGGAGGTACATGGAATTCGGAACGCGTCTGGCTATCGGTGAAGACTATTCCCACATTTACAGAACAATGATATATGAAGCCGTACTGATAGGTATCGTCGGATCTGTAAGCGGGACTGCGGTCGGTCTCCTGCTTTCACTATACCTCCAGAACCACGGACTTGATTTAGGATCGATGATGAAAAACTCTTCCATTTTGATGCCATCTGTCTTCCATGCAAGGATAACTGCAATTGCTTTTTTTATTGGTTTTATCCCCGGCCTTTTCTCCACAGTAGCAGGCACAGCGCTCTCGGGAATAGGTATTTATAAACGCAAAACAGCTCAATTATTTAAAGAATTAGAAGCATGAGAAAAATTGCCATACCCATTATCTTACTGATTATCTTACTGAGTGTTTCATTAAACGCACAAAATCCTTCAGCCAGGGAAATAATCGAAAAGGTTGATAATAATATGTCGGCCGTATCGAGGGTATTTACCTCTAAAATGATTATACATAACCCCAGAAATACCAGGACAGTTGAATCCAGATCGTGGAGTATGGGTGAAAATAAATCCTTTACTGAATATCTCTCGCCACCACGTGAACAGGGGACTAAAATGCTTAAGCTCGACAATCTCCTTTGGATCTTTTCGCCATCAACCGACAGGATAATCCAGATTTCAGGGCACATGCTCAGGCAATCCGTTATGGGTTCTGATCTATCCTATGAAGATATGATGGAAGATCCGCATCTCCTCAATCATTATACAGGCAAAGTAGATGGAGAAGAAAAAACAGGCGACCGCAATTGCTGGGTAATTACCCTTACCGCAACTAGTACCGGTGTTGCTTATCAGACTCAAAAAATCTGGGTAGATAAGGACCATTTCATACCGTTAAGAAAGGAGCTCTATGCGAAAAGCGGCGTTCTGTTGAAAAGGATGGAACTCTCTGATGTCTTGCGAATCCAGGGCAGATGGTTTCCCAAAAAAATGCTTTTCAAAGATGTCCTTAAAGAGGGCGAAGGAACCGAATTCCAGATTATGGATATTGAATTCAATGTTAAGATTCCCGATTATATTTTTTCAAAAGCAAGTCTGAAGAAATAGGATCACTCAATCTATTCCACCGAATTAATCAGAGAGTCTGTAATAATTATTGTCTTCGACGAAATAGCGACCGCCCCGAAATACCCCAAAGCTCCATTGCTGAGATTATTATTCGGATTAGCAGGGGTGGAACCAAAGAAGGGATTAGTAAAAAGCAGGTCATCAAGAGTCCTGTAATATCCATAAGTCTGTTTATCGATCGATAAAAGCTCCACTCTGAAAGTGACTCCTGCCTCAGCACGCGCGACACGCAGCTCTGTTTCCTGGCCATTGGTATATTGATCATCGTACAACCTGTAATTTTGAATATTGATGGAATCGTTCTTAAAAACTTTTATCCTGTAAAAATTCTTCTCTTCGGGATCTTTGAAAAAACAGTGAATCTCCATGTTGATTTCATGCTGATTGTTTCCACCGAAATCGAATCGCTGAAACTCACTTTTTACCAATTTCAGGGAATCAATATTTACATGGCTTAACATAGTTGAAGTACCAGAGTATTCCCGGTTATCTGATATTACTTTCAGGGTGTATGTTCTTCCCGGAGTTCCCCTGATCCTTGAGGTCAGATAAATACCCGGGGTTGCTTCTCTTAATGTATCGGTTGTACCTGCATTGTCGGTTATTGTTACATCGGCGCCTGATACCGAGGGTAAAACCGGTTGATTAAAATAACTTCCTGATTTAGTGATAGTAACACTATATGGGACATGTCTGTCGTTGATTAACCCTTCAATTACAATCCTTGGTGCAGCTTCATTAAGATCAACATTGATAACTTTCTGACAACCGGAGAATACTAATAAAGGCGCCAGGGACAATACAATTCTGAGTGCATCTTTAAATCTTATTTTCTTTTTTATTCCCATTTTTTTACATCTTAAAACTTGAAATTATATGAAACGGCGGGAACAAACCGGAAGAGAGATAATTGCACCGCCTGCATTTTCGTCGGATCATTAGGATCCTCCTGGAAATTTATTGCATAAGCATTGGAGCGTCCGTAAACATTGTAGACTGAAAAGTTCCAGTTACTCTCAAATCTTTTAGTTTTTTTCCGCTGCCATGTAAGTCCAATATCTAACCTGTGGTAATCCGGCATCCGGTAACCATTACGCTCTGTATAATATGGAACAATATTACCATCGACAAGATAACGTCCGCTTGGAAATGTTACAACATTCCCGCTTATATATATCCATGTAGCCGAAAAAGTGAGTTTCGCGTTGAGTTCATACATTCCCACAACAGCAATATTATTCGGTCTGTCTTGTTTTGCCAGGAATACATTGCCCCCATTTATATCGGGAAATTGTCTTTTTGTTTTCGAAAGAGTATAACTGATCCATCCTGTCAGTTTACCATACTTTTTCCTGATCAGAAATTCAGCGCCATACCCCCATCCCTTTCCAAATACGAGTTGTGATTCCACTTTGTTATTCAGAATAAGATTGGCGCCATTTCGGTAATCAATCTGGTTTTGCAGCGTTTTATAATAAACTTCAACCGATGTCTCATACATGTTATTTGAGAAATTCCTGAAATAACCAAGGGTATACTGATCTGCAATCTCCGGTAAAATATTTATATTACTCGGTACCCACAGATCAAACGGTGTGGTCGATGTTGTGTTCGATAATAAATGAATGTACTGGCGGCTCCGCGCATAAGAAGCTTTGACCGACACTGAATCGTTTATGATATAATTCACAAGAAGTCGAGGTTCAAATCCTCCATAGGAATTGAATATTTTCCCTTTGCGATAGGTCGCAGAATCCACAACATCCGAAACCTGATCATAAGTGTAGACTGTCCCTGGTCCGAGTGAACTGAAGAGTGAATAGCGAACTCCGTAACTCACCTTCAGATGACTGGAAATAGTTTGTTCATCAGAAATATACAGAGCATTTTCGAGAGCAAACCTGTTGTCCATGGATCTGATGTGGAAAAAAGCAGTACTATCCACTTTGCTGGGAACGAAAGTATGATAAATGGAATTGAACCCAAATTTGATTGTGTTTTTTGAATTAAGATAAAAATGGAGATCTTCTTTCAGATTCCAGTCCTTTATTTCTGAAATTACGTTCATTGTCAAATTGCCAACTGCTACATTAAATTTATAACTGTAACGGTTGAAAATTAACGATGTATTTGAAAAAATTTTATCGTTGATAATATGGTTCCACCTGGTGGTAGCTGTGACATTACCCCAATTCAGACCCAGCGCCCCTCCCAGGTTAAAATTGTCTCTTCCGAGATAACATGAAAAGTAGAGCCTGTCTTTGGCTGAAAGCTGATAATTGGCTTTCA
>JADGPT010000140.1 GCA_017882345.1 Bacteroidales bacterium | reverse complement strand
TCCCATAATTGATCCGGCTGCTATCAGATTATCAAAGTCGATAGGAGTGTCGAGATGTTTTTCGGAAAGACAGCCTCCTGAAGGTCCGCCAGTCTGAATGCCCTTGAATTTTTTACCATTTCTGATACCTCCACCGATTTCGAAGATCACTTCTCTCAGAGTGGTTCCCATCGGGACTTCAATAAGTCCAACATTGTTGATCTTTCCGGCAAGGGCAAACACTTTGGTCCCTTTTGACTTTTCAGTTCCTATACTACTGAACCATTTTGCTCCTTTGAGGATAATTGCCGGAATTGCAGCGAAGGTTTCAACGTTGTTAACATTTGTTGGTTTGTTGAGATATCCTGATTCTGCGGGGAAGGGTGGTTTTACTGTAGGCTCGCCACGAAGTCCTTCCATAGAATGAATAAGAGCTGTCTCCTCACCGCAAACAAACGCGCCGGCGCCATAACGAAGTTTTATATCAAAGTTAAAACCGGTACCAAATATGTTATTGCCAAGTAATCCATTTTCTCTTGCCTGGTTTATAGCGATTTTTAATCTTGTTATGGCAAGGGGATATTCAGCGCGAATGTATATCAATCCATTGCTTGCACCGATACTAAATCCGCAGATAGCCATAGCCTCAAGAACGGAATGTGGATCACCTTCAAGAACCGAGCGATCCATAAATGCTCCGGGGTCACCCTCATCGGCATTACATACAACATATTTTTCATCAGACTTGTTTTTACGGGCGAGTTCCCATTTGAGACCTGTCGAGAATCCGGCTCCGCCACGGCCCCTCTGACCTGAATCTTTAACCTCTTTGATAACTTCTTCAGGGGTCATCGTGGTCAATACTTTTCCCAGTGCCTGGTAACCGTCTCTGGCAATATACTCATCAATATTCTCAGGGTTTATAAAACCGCAATTGCGAAGAACTATTCTGAGTTGTTTTTTGAAAAAAACCATCTGTTTGGAATCGGATATCGATTCTTTGCTTACCGGATCCTTATATAAAAGCCTTGTTACTTTTCTTCCTTTGATAACGTGTTCTTCTACAATTGTCTGCGCATCTTCAGGTTTTACCTGAACATAGAAAGTATTGTCGGGCATCACTTTCACGATCGGGCCTTTTTCGCAAAAGCCAAAACATCCTGTCATAATAACCTGAACAGAATCCATAAGACCCTTTGCTTCGAGTTCATCTCTTAAATTGCAGACAATAGCATCGCTTTCTGAAGCATGACAACCTGTGCCACCACATACCAGAAGATGCATACTGTATTTTGACATACTTTTTCCTCCTTATTCTTTTAAGTCAATAGTTTGATAATTAACAGGGATTATACCATCTACAAGTTCACCTGTTTTAATGTATTTCTCGATGATCTGGTCTGCTCTTTTGAGGTCAACAAAACCAAATACTACCGGGTCTTGCCCCGGAAGTTTAACTTCAATTGTTGGTTCTGCATAGCAGTATCCCATACAGCCGGTCTGAGTTATAACAGCTGCAATATTTCTCCTTTCAAGTTGTTCCAGAAAAAACTCCATGACGGTTTTAGCGCCTGATGCTATACCGCATGTTGCCATGGCAACTTTCACCTGAACAACGTTCTCAGGGTCAATGGCTTTAATCCGGATGTCCAACCCGCTCTTTAATTCTTCGCACCTCTTCTTCAGATCCGCGAGTGACGTGATTTTTGACATTCTTTTATTTGTTAAGTTTAATTTTAAATTGTAGCATTTCTCTTACAAAATTTGCTCTTCTAAATTTATTCATTTTATTTCTTATAGCCTCATAAAACTGTTTTATAACTTTCTCTAACTTCAAACCCTGATGCCTCTATTTCTTTAAGATTTTCATAAATCATATTACTTATCTCCTGAAGTAAATTTCTGTTATATAAAGTGTCAATTTCAAGATATTCCTTCGTTTCCTTTGAAGAAAACCTGTATTCCCCTTTTACTGTCTTATGGCGGTATGTAAAATTTATTTTCTGATTTGATGCCATCAGGATTCAATATTCAGCTGACGAAGAATTTTTTTGACTGCACTTGCAACATTCCCTGCTCTGGCAAAATCACCTTTTCGTCTATTATCTCAGCTGTTTCTTTGATTATCATTTGAATAATTGTAATCTCTTGATTTATTGAGTTAAAATTTTTTAAAATTATTCTTTAACTAAATTTTCGTGATGCAAAGGTAGCAATTATTGTTATAATATTAACATTGTTAATAAAATAACAGAAGTTTAAAATAGTTCTAAATAATGAATATAAGATATCATTAAAGAATAGTGTTGTTAATTAATGAACACACCATTCTGATAAATTACGGATAACTTATTATATATAATATGAATATCGGGAATGAATAATAATAGTACAAAAATACTACTACCTGCTTTATGTACTCATTTCAGTTCCTTCCTTTGCATGGAATTGTAAATTCACGGTTCAGTTTGCCATTGAGACTTTGAGCCAATGACTCTATACATGAAAGTAGCTATCCAGCCGTTTCCCCTTTTTCATCCTGTAATGCACAAAGAGTAGAACTAGTGCGATTGGAAGAATTGAAACTGCCACTATTGCAGACCATCGTATATCAATTTTGTTAAAGAGATATTTATCTATGAAGACTTCAGAGACAATGCAAAATCCGGAGAGTACTAAAAATGCGATGGCAAGAATATTAAACCCTTTAAAATGAGCTACTTTCCAAAGTAAAATAATTATGGTTATAGCAATAAAAAGAGCAATTGTTATGGGCAGACCGAGTCTATAGAACCAGTTAACCGGGGGGGTGAAGAGGTCAAATAAAAACAGGGTAGCGAGTAAGGTAATCAACAGTCCCGGAACAATAATGAAATATTTTCTGAAAGCGAGTAGTATCAGAGTGAGCCAAATCCACGATGCCATGATTGATGTGTCAGCAAAAAGTGACCATGAGAGACTTTTATGAATAACCAGATCTACAATAGTGCAAACGGCTATCCCCGAAAAAGTGATTACTCCGGATAGTTCCCAAATGTGTTTTCTTGTTTCTTTTTTATAAAGAAGTATAATATCAGAGGGATAATGGTTTGACTGATCTATGGTTTCAGTATTGTCCTTCTTCCCAGAGGTAAATCCGCAAAGAGGACAGGAGGTTAAACCTTCATCCAGTTCTACTCCGCAGTTTGTACAATAACTCATAATATGTATATTTACTTATTATTCAGCACCTTAACAGGTATTCCCGATTCTGTGAGATGTTTTAAGAAATGCATTTCAAAGCTGGTAGATCTGGAGATATTACAAAAATCCAACCGCATATGGTTTCTGAAAGTCACCATACCTGCACAGATCTTTACATGAGTGTTCGGAGGGGTCGGTACAACTTCAAACGAATCGATAAGATCTTCCATCTCCTTAGGCAATTTAACACAACCAAGATTAGTCAGTATTCCTGAACATTGATTTGATCCAAGTCTTCTGTAAACAGCCGAGATGGCCATGGATTTTATAAAAAGTGGCAAAAATCTTATAATTGGACTTTTTTCATGGCCTACATTTTGTGATAAAAACCGGCCAATCTGCTTGACATCAGCTCCTGTTTGCAACTGATAATTAACAATCTTAAGTATCTCCTCAAAAGTGTATACTCCCAGTCTCAGATCAATTTCGGGAAGAACAAAGAGCGAAAAATTACGCATGGTTTTACTTGGAAATTTCTTCCTCAGGTTTACAGGGACTTCTATACGCAGGACCCCTCTTCTTTGTTTTTTTACTTTTTCTTTCTCTTCGAGATATATCATCTGAAGTGAATGCAAATAAACAGAAACGATATATTCTGTGATGGTTACGTTATGTCTCCGGGCAATCTCAAGAAGCTTATCAAGAGCAATTTCTGCACGGGTGACTTTCAAACGTGGTTTTTCATTCAGTCTGAAAGGGAGATGCCATGCCCAGGTAAGTTTCCCCGGAGGCGGTATTCTCCTCTTGAAAAACCTTTGATAGCCATCTTCCATCTCTTCTTCATTAATGATGTTCCCGGGTGTTATGATTCCTTCTGTGGATGTTATTCTGTTACCGGTTAATCTGAAATAAGCGTATAAAAGTGACTTAAGATATTCGAAGGCACCCCCTCCATCGGTGAGGATGTGAAAAAACTCAACAGAAATCCTGTTTTCTTTGACAAGGATACGGTATAGTGGTTCATCTTTTCTCCCTGCAGCAAAGGCAGTACAGGGAATTTTTTCCTCTGTCTGAATGCGTGGAAACTGATGATTATATTCGAGATAATGCCAAAATAATCCGCTCCCAAGCGATACACTGAAATACGGAAATCGTTTTGAGGTGATCTCAACTGCTTCTTTAATTGCTGAGAACTTAACCGGTTTTTTGAGAAATGCAGTAATCCTGAACACTGCCGTTAACTCTCCTGACATTATAGCCGGGAACAGCTTAGCTGCATTATCAAGCTTTAACCACCCAGTCTCCTGAATGGATTTAGTATCGATTCCCTTTCCCTTCATTTAATTGTGTAAAAATACTAAAAGTTTGTCAATTTCAGGGTTTGTGATATTGAGCATTCGGGGTGATTTCATATTAAAAATTCCTATTTTTGTTTTTCTGTTTATGAATATTCACATTTAATTTATATTAATCATGAGAAGATTGCTCATTCTTCAGATTTTAATTTGCCTGTTGTTATCAGTCTTAATACCGGGAATCAGAACTAAAGCACAAATGCCTAAACGCGGTGGTAATGAGGTAGCCATAACGGGATGGACCGATGATACACACTATTTGATACGAAACTTTAATTCGGATAAAAATCTTGTTATTCAGAGTGTTGATATAAAAACCGGGAAAAGTGTTGTCATGCCTCCAGCCAAATCAGAAAGGGAGGTTTTGGGTCAGGCTCTTCCTGCAGGAATAACCCTGACTATGAATGATGTGCTTAGTCCTGATATGAAGAGTGTCGTCATCATCAAAGAAAACGATCTGTTCTTTTTCACTACAGGAGATAAGGAATTGAAAAGATTAACCAACGATAATATCCCTGAAGTAAATACCAGATTTTCACCCGACAGTAAAAAAATAGCTTATACAAAAAACAAGGATCTCTATGTATATGATCTGGTTAAAGGTAAGGAGATCAGGCTTACATCTGATGCTTCAGATAAGATATATAATGGTTATTCCTCATGGGTTTACATGGAAGAGATACTTGGTCGTGCCAGCCGGTATGCAGCATTCTGGTGGTCACCTGACGGAAATAAGATAGCGTACCTGAGAACTGATGAAACTGATGTCCCTGTTTTTACGCTGAACAGATTAGATGAGCCGGATGGTATTCACGGTCTTATTGAGGCTACACCTTATCCCAAACCAGGAGATCCAAACCCAAAAGTAAAAATGGGTATTGCCGATGTGTCAACTGCAAAAACTACGTGGGTGAAAACTGATTATAATATTGACCAGTATATTGCATGGCCATTCTGGACCCCTGACAACAAAAGTCTTGCTATACAGATAGTTAATCGTGATCAGAATGATATAAAAATAATACTTGCGGACCCATCAACTGGTGATTATGCCCAGATTTATAACGATAACAGGAAGACCTGGGTTGATTTCTATGAAGATATTTATACTATGAAAAACGGTTCCGGTTTTATTGTCAGAAGCTACAGGAATGACTGGGAAAACCTTTATTATTATGCCTGGGATGGAAGACTTATTGCCAGGCTTACAGATTTCAATTTCAGGGTAACCAGTATCGACAGGGTTGATGAGAATCAGAAAGTGATTTATTTTTCAGCAACAGGACCAGAATCCACTGACATACATTCCTTCAGGGTAGGGCTTGATGGCAAAAATCTTTTACAGATATCTAAAGGTGAGGGGACTCATAATTTAAGCATTTCACCCGGAGGAACTTACTTTATCGATACATGGAACAGTATAACAAGTACAGGTTCTATTATTTCTTACAATAAAAGTGGGAAGCTTTTGAAAGAGATTTATAAATTTGATCAGCCGGTTTATGATCCTGCAAAGAATTCAAAACCGGAAATGGTTAAGATCATAACATCCGATGGACTTTTCAATATGCCGGCAATCATAACTTATCCTGTAAATTTTGATGCTTCAAAAAAGTACCCGGTAATTTTTGCAATTTACGGAGGTCCTGATTTCAAAAATGTCAGTAACAGATGGCCTGGAAATAACCCTTCATGGAATTCGCAGAACGGAATAATAACATTTACTGTAGATCACCGTGGTTCCGGTCAGTTTGGGAAGAAGGGACTTGATTATCTGTATCGTTCTCTCGGTAAATGGGAAATCCTTGATTATGAAGATGCTGTAAAATGGTTACATTCAAAGTCATTTGTTGACACGACCCGGATAGGTATTACAGGAAGTTCGTATGGTGGTTATATGACCTGCCTTGCTTTGACAAAAGGCGCTAATTACTGGACACATGGTTTTGCCGGTTCATCTGTGACTGACTGGCGTCTTTATGATGATGTTTATACGGAACGTTATATGGATACACCCCAGGAAAATCCTGAGGGTTATAAAGATGCTTCCAGTCTTACTTTTGCTAAAAATTATAAGGGTAACCTGTACATGACGCATGGAGATATGGATGACAATGTTCATATACAGAATTCAATATACCTTATTTCAAGACTGGAGGATGAAGGCAAAGTTTTCCAGTTCATGTTATATCCGGGTGGACGTCACGGATGGGGAGGGGCAAAAGCTACACATTCAAGAAATGAAGCAAATAACTTTTGGTTAAAGAATTTTTTCGGAAAGTAGTAACCTCTTAGACTTGCTTGTAATATTCCCTGGAGAAACGATGATTCCTGAAGTTAAATTGAATAAGTTTATTCATTGAGTTCATTTTTGATTAGCATTCCGGTCAGGATAGATTATTGTTTATTATATTGGTAACCAAATTCTGATCAAAACTTTAAACACTCCAAACTCCAAACTTATGACATTAGGTGTACTCAAAGAAACGGGAAATGAAAACAGGGTTGCTATCCTTCCTGCCGAAGTTGTTGCTTTGAAAAAGATGGGCATCGATGTGCTGGTTGAGATTAATGCCGGAGAACATGCTTTTGCCTCAGACCTGTCTTACCAGGCAGCCGGAGCCAGGATGTGTGAACGAAAAGAGGTAATTTCTGAAGCTGAAATGTTGCTTTCCATCAATCCTCCCGTTGAAGATGATATCAATTCTTTTAAAGAAGGGCAGATATTATGTTCTGTACTTAATCCGGTTGTGAACAGCAATTGGCTCGAAAAAGCACGCCTTCACGGTTTATCAGTTCTTGCACTTGATCTTATTCCAAGAACAACCAGAGCACAGTCAATGGATATCCTCTCATCGATGGCTACTGTTTCAGGTTACAAAGCTGTACTTGCGGCTGCGTCACTATTGCCAAGATTCTTCCCTATGTTCATGTCGGCAGCCGGAACAATCAAACCATCCCG
>JADGPT010000022.1 GCA_017882345.1 Bacteroidales bacterium | reverse complement strand
CCAAGCAATAATGCTGCTGTCAGTACCGCAATTGAAGATCCTGGAACCCACTTTGCAGATGCCTGTTGCATTAATTCGTTTATATTGACTGTGCCAAAATTCAGGAACAGGATGAAAATACCTATTATCATAGCCGTATCCCCAATTCGTGTAATGATAAATGCTTTCCTGGCTGCATAACCGTTTTGGGGTTCTTTATACCAGAAGCCTATCAACAGGTAACTGCATAGACCCACACCCTCCCATCCAAGGTACATAAGTAAAATATTGTCGGCAAGGACAAGTACCAGCATTGAGCCGATAAAAAGATTCATATAGGCAAAGAACCTTGTGAACCCTTCATCTTTTGCCATGAATTCTATCGAGTAAAGGTGTATCAGAAAGCCTACGAAAGTGATGACAAAGCAGAAAACCAATGACAGTGAGTCGAGGCTGAATGATATCTCAACTTTCAGATTACCGGCATTTATCCATTCCCATACATTGACTGAATATGATTTGACTTCAGGCAGTGATTTAAAAAAACCGATTGCAACAATAAATGTTAGTACTGCAATGATGCCTATTGATCCGGCGCCGATAATACCCGCAATTTTCCGGCTCAGTTTATGGCCGAAAAGTGCCAGTATGAGAAAGCTCAGAAAAGGGATGGCAGGTATGATAGCAATAATAGTTGTCATTCGCCGGATAAATTAATTTTGATCTTTTAAATTATTAACTGCGTCAGAATCAAGTGTCTTAAAATGATGGTAAACCTGAAGGATCAATGCTAACGCTATAGATACTTCAACTGCGGTTACCGCGAGTATAAAAATAAACATGACCTGACCGTCGGGTTGTTTCCAATGAGTACCGGCAATAATGAACACCAGACCCGCACTGTTAAACATGATCTCGATTGACATTAACATGAAGATCATGTTCCTGCGTACAAGCAAACCAATGAGTCCCAGAAAGAAGATTATTCCTGCAAACAATATTTGTGTTTCGACGGGTACTGTGAGCATATTTCTATTTTATTTCGAGAAAACGATGTTTTACTTTTTTCTTCTGACTGCCCAGATGATACGCTCCTATCACGCCTGCCATCAGAAGTATAGCAGCAATTTCTACTCCCAGCAGGTAGGTTGAAAATAGTGAAATTCCAACCTGTTTTGGTAATATTGCCTCTTTATCTGATGGGATTGTCTGTACACTTTTTAATGCGAAGATCAGGTTGACCAGCAGAACAGCTGCCAAAATTGAGGGAATAATCCACATGCGTGGTTTAAGCCACTTTTTTTCAGTTTCTCTTTCAAGACCTATATTTAGCATCATGGTTACAAAAATGAAGAGTACCATAATAGCACCTGCATAAATTATTACCTCCAGAGCTGCAATGAACGGCGCACTCAACAGATAAAAAATCACAGATATAGCTAAAAGAGATAAAATAAGATATAACAATGAATGGATTGCATTCCTTCCGGAAATGGCCATTATTGTTGAGACTATTGCTACAACACCTGCTATATAGAAAAATACATCCATTCTATCTGCATTTTATTTAAGGTAAAAGTTCTTTTACATCTACAGGCTTCTCTTCATTATCCCCTTCACCTTTCCCTTTTACTCCCATATCAACACCCGCATTTTTGTAGAAGTCATATCCCGGATATTTCCCTTCACCGCTGATGAGTAAATGTTCCTTTTCATAAACCATATTCTGTCTGTCATACTCAGCCATTTCAAAATCAGGTATAAGCTGAATGGCATAAGTAGGACATGCCTCTTCACAAAAGCCGCAGAAAATACATCTTGAAAAGTTGATCCTGAAGAATTCAGGGTATCGCCTGCCCTCTTTATCTTCTGTCGCCTGAAGTGATATACAATCTACCGGACAGGCAGCAGCACACAGATAACATGCTACGCATCTTTCTTTTTTCTCCGCATCACGCGTAAGGACAATTCTTCCACGGTAACGGGGCGCAAGATATGGTTTGACTTCAGGATATTCCACAGTTTCTGTTTTGTGAAACACATGAAGAAAAGTAAGCCACATACTGCGAAGGATGCTTATCATAAAAGGGTCTGTATGTTATTATTTAATATCATTTTAAAAATATCAGGATAGCTCCGGTCACCAGAAGATTAAGTAATGCAAGGGGAAGTAAAACCTTCCATCCAAGCTCCATCAACTGATCATATCTTGGCCGGGGTAATGAAGCCCGGAGCAGGATAAATACACAGATAAAAAAGAAAGTCTTAAATAGAAACCAGAAAACCGGAGGCAGAAATGATGGTCCGAGCCAGCCACCAAAAAACAATGTGGCTATAAGGGCAGATATAAGTGTAACACCAAGGTATTCACCGACAAAAAACATCCCGAACTTCATACCGGAATATTCCGAATGATAGCCGGCAATAAGTTCGCCCTCAGCTTCAGGGATATCAAAGGGAAGTCTGTGAGTCTCCGCGATACCTGCGATAAAGAAAACAATAAAGCCAATAAACTGAGGAATGAAGAACCACCCGCCTTTCTGCGCTTCCACTATTTTACAGAAACTAAAGCTGTCAGCCATCATGACTACTCCCATAAGTGAAAGCCCCATAAATACTTCGTAGGTAAGCATCTGTGCCGATGCTCTCATAGCGCCTATTAAAGAGTACTTATTATTTGATGCCCAGCCACCCAGAACGATGCTGTAAACACCAAGTGATGAATTTCCAAGGAAAAACAATATGCCAATATTTGAGTCATACACATAGAAATTCGGGCCAAAAGGTACAACTGCAAATGTAAGAAGTATGGTTACCATAAGAATTCCCGGAGCAAGTACAAAAACCGGCCGGTCTGAAAATGGAGGCACCCAATCCTCCTTAAAGAATAATTTAATTGTATCGGCAACAACCTGTCCAAGTCCGAAAGGGCCAACGCGATTTGGACCCAGCCGGTCCTGCCATACTGAGAGAAGCCTGCGTTCAACCCATATCAATCCGGCTGCTATAGTCAACGCTATCAAAAGTACTCCTGCTATTATAAAGACGTATTTCATGAACAGTAAGTTATAGTTTATGAAATTTCCCACGACCCGGAATATCAATAAATGGCATTCCTGGTAAATTTACAGACAAACCGGCCAATCCCTGTACAATACTTTTCCCGATTTTAACTTTTACTTTTAATTTAATTTTTAAGATCTCAAGTTGAACAGTGTCACCATCTTTTACAGTAATGATGTCAGCATCTTTCTTATTCATCAAAACAAACGGTTCATGAATTCTTTGTAAGATGGATGTACTAGCGGAACTAAGCTCATCGCTTCCAAAAATCTGATATACAGGAACAATTAGCCATTCATCTTTTTGAACCACTGTGATCTGAGCTTTATGCTTGAAATATATATGATTACCTTCTTCAGCTGATTCGAAAAGTCTGACTCCCGGGTCGCCACCTTTCATAGAACCACCGGGTTCATCAAGATAATTATACATAGCCTGTACGGAATTCCATCCTGGTACCCAGTAAAAGGGAACGAGTGATGATGGTGGATTTTCTGGTTGTCCTTCCATGCTGAAGGCTAACGGTGAATCGTGATCCTGTGAAAGCTTTGTTTCACTAACTGCAATATTTGCATTCATTGCAGTCCTGCCGCTATAACGGATTGTCTGTCGTGGTATTTTTGTGTTAAGCATCCGGAAATCTGCACCAGGCATATAATTCTTTAGCTTCGAAAAGAGAGGCAGTTCATTAGCCAGAGAATCGGCAATATCATCAAACCGGTTCCATGAAACTATATGATTTGTATCCCTTACTTTAATAAAATCCCTTATCCACTGCCAGCTTTCCTTTATCTGATTCTTATTCTCGATTGCCTTATAATAACGCTGTGCCCGACCCTCATTATTTACAATTGTACCTTCTGATCCGGCATACGTTGCAGCTGGTAATAAAATATCTGCCTTTTGTGTAGTTCTGTTACTAAGATGGTCGAGAACAATTACCTGTCTGCTTTTCTTAAACAATTCATTGACTGAATTTTCATCAGCTCTTCTGAATAAATCATTTTCAAGTACAACAAGTGTATCAATCTCTTTATTTTCACCTAATAAGTCAGCATCCTCAAATGATTTACCCGGGAGCAGTGACAGCCCCATACTATTGCATTCCGGCAGAACCATGCTTAGCATAACATTTGACCCGTTAGACAGAAGTGCCATGGTTATATTCAGAGCTGCATGTATGATCGCTTCATCACCGTAACTTATCCCCGAGATTATCAAAGGATTTTTTGCATTTTTCAATGAAAGCGCAATCTTACCGGCCAAATCCTTCAGATCTTTTTTCTCAGTATTTGAGTCCGGAGCTCTATCGTCAAGTTTTTGGGCAATACTATAACCCAAATTTGCAATATCCTGTGGGGTAGCCCTGAATATGCTCTCCGCAATTACATCGAGAGAATCAATAAATGGGGTAGCAATAAACACCGGGCTTCTGGCATCCTGCGCCAGTACTCTTAAAGGTGCATCGTTCCATGACGGAATGCCCTTTTTCTTTGCTTCTTCATCAGGCACATTTCGCGTAGCCTGTCGCAAAGCAAGTGCTATCATGGGGGCCGTGTTAGTCAGATCTTCGCCCAAAACTAAAATTGCATCAGCTTTCTCAATCTGTTTTAATGAAGGAGTGCGTACGCTTTTATTTTGTAAGAACTCTGAAATTGTTTTTGTTAACAGGAACTCTTTTTTTGAAATGCCGTGATAAAAGTTCTCTCTACCCACAAGAGAGATTAATGCAAAATTAGACTCAAGGGATGCTCTGGGAGAGCCTATTCCAATAATATTTTTATCCTTTGAAAGAGACTGATCCAGAATTGCGAAAAGCCGTTCATTATCAACCGGTTCTGCAATACCATCTTTATTTGAACGGATCTGTGCAGTTTTAATCCGTTTTTCATCATTAATAAATTCATAGCCGAACCGGCCTCTGTCGCATATAAAATATCCGTTAACAGCTCCATTGTACCTGCTCATTATCCGCCTCAGGGAACCATATCGTTCACTTATAATAGTATTGCATCCGACACTGCAATGTACGCAGACTGAAGGAGCATTCGACAGATCCCATTTGCGAGTGAAATGTTTCGACAATGTTTTATCTGTGAAAACACCAGTCGGGCATACCTCTATAAGATTTCCACTGAATTCATTTTCAAGTGGTCCATCCTCATGCCGTCCAAAATAAACATTATTCCTGGAGGCAAAAACATTAAGATCTTTTCCTCCTGCATAATCCCTGTAAAACCGTACACACCTGTAGCATTGAATGCAACGGTTCATCTCATGACTGATGAATGGGCCTAACTCCTGATTATTATAAGTCCTTTTTGGAAAATCATAACGTCTGTAATTGTGGCCGGTCATCACTGTCATATCCTGCAAATGACATTCGCCACCCTCATCACAGACAGGACAATCATGAGGGTGATTGGTCATAAGGCTTTCGATTATAGAAGCCCTGAATGCTTTTGCTTCAGGATCATCAACTGAAACAATCAACCCTTCTGTTACAGGTTCCATGCAGGACATCACAATACGGCCTTTTGTATCATCTTTATCCCTGAATTTCTTTACAGCACATAGCCTGCAGGCACCAACTGAACCCATGGCAGGATGAAAACAAAAATGAGGGATGTCTATCCCAAGCGAAAGACAGGTCTCGAGAAGATTCTTCTCAGGTTTTGCTTCATAATATTTCCCGTCTATCGTGATCTTTACCATGCTTACCTCCAGGGACATTTTTTATCTGTAATATGCTTTACAAAATCATCATGAAAATATTTCAGCCCACTCTGCAAAGGTTCAGCGGCACCGGGTGCGTGAGCACAAAAGGTATTGCCCGGACCCATATATTTAGCATTAAATTTCAGAAGATCAATGTATTCCATTTTACCGCTACCCTCCTCAATTGATGCAAGCATCTTTTCAACCCAGGGGAGTCCTTCACGGCACGGTGTGCACCACCCACAACTTTCAAGTGCAAAGAATCTTTCAACATTATGAATAAATGCAACGGGACATGTTTTATCGTCTAGTATAATCATAGTTCCTGTTCCAAGTCTGCTACCTGCTGCAGCTACAGTTGAAAAATCCATTTTCACATCGAGATGTTCTTCTATAAGAAAGTCTGTTGAGATTCCGCCTGGCAATGCACCTCTGAACTTGTGTCCATCAACCATTCCTCCGGCGTGGTCCTCCAGAAGCTCCCGCATGGTTGTTCCCAGCGGCAGTTCCCATATTCCGGGCTTTTTCACTCTACCGCTTGCTCCATAGAGTTTGGTACCTCCCGTACCTGTCAGGCTTAATCCTTTAAACCAATCGGCACCATTCTCAATTATATGCGAAATCCATGAAAGGGTTTCAACATTATTTACAACCGTTGGTTTTCCAAAAAGACCGCTGATTGCAGGGAAGGGCGGTTTGGTGCGCGGTACAGCCCTTTTACCTTCAAGTGAATTAAGTAAAGCTGTCTCTTCTCCACAAATATACCTGCCTGCACTTGAATGTACATATAGGTCGAGGTCAAAACCCGATCCCAGGATATTTTTACCAAGGTAACCTGCTTTATAAGCTTCATCTATAGCTTTACGAAGACCTGCCTCAGCTTTTTTATAAGCCCAACGAAGAAATATATATGCCTTTGAAGCCTGAATGGCATACGCTGAAATAATCATTCCTTCAATGAGCTGATGTGGGTTGCCTTCAAGAAGATATCTGTCTTTAAAGGCACCTGGTTCCATCTCGTCTGCATTACATATCAGGTATTTTTGTTTGGATCTGTCTCCATCCATCGGTATAAGGCTCCATTTAACACCTGTTGGAAATCCCGCGCCTCCCCGGCCTAGTAAATTTGAAGCTTTGACAAGGTTTGTTACTTCGGCGGGTGACATGTTCTTCAGAACTTTCAGAAGACTACTATAGCCGCTATCCCGCCTGTAATCTTCCAGATTATAAGCAACTAAGCCTGGTTTAATATTTTTGGTTAAGGGGATTTCCATCTCTGGCTATTTGTAACGCTTCAGTAATTCATCAATCTTTTCTACTGTTATCCTATTAAAGTGATCATTGTTTATCATAAGGGCAGGTGCATTATCACAATCACCAAGGCATGAGATCGGGAGAAGTGTGAACCGCCCGTCAGAGGTTGTCCCCCCAAAGCTGATACCAAGTTTCTTTGAGATGTGCTCATACAGTGATTCATACCCCATTATCATACAACTGACGCTGTCGCAGATAAGTATTACATTCCTGCCGACAGGTTTACGGTAGATCCTGCTGTAAAAAGTCCCAACACCATCGACCTCTTCATTCGAAATACTCAATAGCTGTGCAATATCCTTTACAGACTCATCAGATACCCAGCCACGATGATGCTGAACAATTTTTAAAGCATCAATACATGCCACTGCCGGGTATGGATATTGCTTAATTTCTTCCTGTATCTCCTTTAATTCTTCTTCACTCAGCATTCCTGTTATTTTCTATATTTCTTATATATTTCAGATATTTAACGATCGAGATCGGCCAATACAAAATCCATTGCCCCCAGGATTGCCAACAGATCAGGTATTGTATAGCCTTTAGTTATAAATGGCAACATTTGCATGTGAGGGAAGGATGGCGTTCGTATTCTTGTCCGGTAAGAGGAAGTGCTACCATCACTTATAAGGTAATAACCATTACTGCCCTTGGCAGCCTCAATAGGTACCATTGCTTCCCCGGCAGGTATGACAGGACCCCATGAAACGCCCACAAAATGAGTTATAAGCGTTTCTATATCTATCATGGTTTTGTCTTTCCTTGGTGGTATTGCAAGAGGATGATCCGATTTGTAATGGCCTGCCGGCATATTATTTATACACTGCTGAATTATCCGCAGACTCTGACGCATCTCCTCCATACGAACCAGGGCTCTATCGTAGCAGTCACCATTTTTCCCCAGAGGAACATCAAATTCAAATTTATCAATTCCGGAATAGGGCCGTTTTTTGCGGTAATCCCAATCATAACCTGTCGCCCTTAGACCAGCGCCTGTAACTCCCCATTCAATAGCTTCTTCGGTGGTAAATACTCCTATACCGACAGTTCTTGCTTTGAATATCCGGTTTTTTATTACAATATTTTCAAATTCTTTAAGACGCTTTGGAAAGTAATTAACAAATTCCTGCATGGGTTTTTCCCATCCTTCAGGCAAATCATGCGCAACTCCGCCAATCCTGAACCATGACGGATGCATGCGGGCACCGGTAATGGCGGATACAATATCGAAGATCCTTTCCCTGTCGTTGAATGCATAGAATACAGGAGACATCTGACCCATATCCTGGGCAAATGTGCCAAGCCAGACTAAATGGCTGGCAATCCTGAACAGTTCGCTCATCATTATACGGATCACCTGTGCTCTGTCGGGAGGTTCAATGCCGGCTAATTTTTCAACAGAGAGAAGATATGCGAGATTATTCATAACACCGCTCAGATAATCGATCCGATCGGTATATGGAATAAATGTATGCCATGATTGTCTTTCCCCCATTTTCTCAGCTCCACGATGATGGAATCCTATATCAGGTATTATGTTTACAATATCTTCCCCGTTCAATTGAACTATAAGCCTTAACAAACCGTGGGTTCCCGGATGCTGAGGCCCGATGTTCAGAAACATGAAATCGCTGTCTTCGCTTTTTGTGTCCAATCCATATTCTTCAGGATTAAACTTAAGATTTGCATCTTCTTCGTCACGAATATTATCAGTCAGAACAAACGGATCAAGTTCGGTAGCTCTGGCCGGGTGCTCCTTCCTTAAGGGATGTCCCTTCCAACTCTTTGGCATCAGAATTCTTGTCAGCCCTGGATGTCCGGTGAAGTTAATACCAAACATATCAAACACTTCCCGCTCATACCAATTTGCTGATTCCCATATAGTTGTTATGCTTGGAATGTTTGTGTCTCCATTTGTCAGAGCCACCTTTATCCTGATATCCTGATTCCTTTCAAATGAGGTAAGATGGTATACAATGGTAAAATCGCTGGCAGGCTGACCATCACGTTTAGTTCGTGTACGTTCATCTATACCAGTGAGATCATAAAGCATTTTAAAAGGCAGAGTGATTTCGTTTTTCAGAAATTTAAGTACCTGAATCAGATCGTTCCTATTCATCCATATTGTCGGAGTGCCATCTTTAGTCTGCTGTTGATGGAGAATAGTATGGTCACCAAATTTAGATCGCAGTTCAGAAATTATATCGTAATCGTTATTACTCATATAAATTTTGACATTCTTAACATGAAGTTAAATTTCGTTCATCGGCCTTATGATACCCATTTTTGAACGTTCTTCCATTTTTTTATCGCGCATCGAGACCTTATCGGCTTTATGAATTCCCTGGGGTCCGATAACCCAACTGAAGGGACGTTGTTCTTTCCCTATTGATTCCCTCAGTAACAGAAGCCCTTCAAGAAACGCATCGGGACGCGGAGGACAACCGGAAACATATACATCGACAGGCAAGAATTTATCAACACCCTGAACAACACTATAAATATCATACATCCCACCTGAATTTGCACATGATCCCATTGAGATGACCCACTTAGGAGCCATCATTTGTTCATACAACCTTTGTATTATGGGAGCCATCTTAAGAAACACTGTGCCGGCAACAACCATCACATCTGCTTCCCGGGGTGTGCCACGGATCACTTCTCCGCCAAACCTTGCAATATCATACCGGCTTGTGAGTGCTGTGGCCATTTCTACAAAGCAACATGATAATCCAAAACCAAAAGGCCAGAGGGAGTTTTTTCTTCCCCAGGAAATCATATCATCAAGTTTGCCAAGTAATACTGATCTTCCAATATCATCGATATTGGCCTTTCCCGGTACGGAATATTTGTCATTGGCTTTTATCATTGGAGTTCATCATTAATCCTGTTTTTATACTTAAGTATTCTCTTCCCATTTGGCCCAAAGTCAAGAGCTCCAATGCTTAGTTCATAGATCAACAATATGACCAATAATCCTATGAATATCAATATTCCTATATAACCGGCAAGTCCAAGTTCACGGAATGAAACAGCCCACAACATAATAAAAGCAGCATCAAGATCGAAAATGACGAAGAACATAGCTATAATATAAAAACCGGAAGAAAATCGAAGCCGCGCATCACCTGTTGGAGGTATCCCGGACTCGTATGGTTCATCCGTGGTCTTCTCCTTATGTCGCTCTCCCAGCACCCAGGAAAGACCTATCATTATTCCAATAAGGGAAATTACAATAAACGCGAAAACTATAAAAGGCCAGAAAGTAATATCTTGTACCAAAAACATAATACAAATATAACAATAAACAGATTTTATTTCACCTATCAGGAACTAAATCGAAAATTTAGAAAAAATGTTAGGTATATTTGAAAAAATCATAAAATGAAGAAAGGAAAACTCACAACTATTTCTTATTTTTATCTTCTGTAATATGAATCTTTCTGCTATTTAATAATCAATCCTGGCAATGAACAATGAAAGTTGTGAAATTGTTTATACATATAACTACTCAAGAATTGTTTTAGGGTTAATTTAAAAAATTAATATAAAGTTTACGCAACAGAACCTCATATAGACTGATAATTTTATGAAAGACAATACCAGTAAAACTAAGCTTAATCTCGCGAAAAAAGATGACCCGGATAAAAATAATCCACAAGGTTACCCTTTATATCCTCCAGGAGAAGATATTTACGGAAAATTACAAAAAGACAGAACAATTAATCCGGAAGACCCTTCCAATATCAAAGAACCGATTGACGATTATAAAACAGGAAAAAATAATGAAAAGGATTTTGACGACGATGTGACCGGAAGCGACTTAGATATTCCAGGTTCAGAAGTTGACGACGAGCTGGAAATAATAGGAAGTGAAGATGAAGAGAATAACTATTACAGTTTAGGAGGTGATGATCATAACGATCTTGATGAGGATTATATAGAATTGGAAGATTAATATTACACACATGAATAAACTTAAAACAATGAAAGACTAAACGAATTTACTGACAGAGATACGTGATAAAAATTTAATTATTCTTTATCCGGCTGATTCTTGTCACAACAGGTTGATCAATCGTAATAGGGACCTTTTCTTCAATAGTGTTTGCAGAATCGAGCTGCAAAGCTTTTACATCGGAAATACACAGAAGCCTCGACAGGCTATGAAGAGCAAGCGTGATATTTTCCATAGCGGAAAGTTTATAGTCATTCGGCATAATTCTGTCGATGAGAATATATTTAAAATCAGCTGGCATAGAATGCTTTTTAAGTGAGTCGAAAGTACTCTCAAGTTTTATTTCTCCTGCTGCTATCATATCTTCAAGTACCTCCTTGAAATAGAGATTGATTTTTGGTTCGACCTTAAATCCAATATGAAAATCGACTCGTATCAGAACTCCGGGTATAATCTGGTTAACCTGGTAATCAATCCTGTCTGGTTCGTCGATCCTGTCCACATGCAATAACCAGTAGGTATCTGCCCGTTTGGGTTGCTTCTGGAAAATGGAATAAATCACCTTTGATTCAACCTGATCAAGCCTGTTTGCTTTAATTATGTAAACCAGGTTGGTCGCTGTTTTAGGAACAGAATTATCATTGGATAAGTCCTTAAACAGGTCAATATATTTGTAAAGGTCAGTAAAAGTAACATACCGGTTTTTCAACTTTCGTCCGAAATACCATCCAAACATAATGATGAAATAGAGAGATGCCAGCAACAAGGTGAACCAGCCTCCGTATTTGAATTTGTGAAGGTTGGCAATTAAAAAACTTCCTTCAATTGTAAGATATACGGTCAGCATCAATAAAACCAGCCTGTGGTTCCACCCGCTTTGATAGGAATAATATGACAGCAATAAAGTTGTCATTATCATGGTAATTGTGATCGCCAACCCATAAGCAGCTTCCATGTTTGAAGACTCTTTAAAGAAGAATACCACCAGACTGCAGGTGATCCAAAGGAACCAGTTAACAAATGGGAGATAGACTTGACCCCGTATAAAAGTAGGATGTAATATTCTGATTTTGGGCCAGAAATTAAGGGAAACAGCTTCACTGAGAAGTGTATACGATCCGCTTATTAATGCCTGACTGGCAATTACGGCGGCAGCTGTAGATATTAATATCCCGGGTAAGAGGAACCACTTTGGCATAATTGAATAAAACGGATTTAAATCACCGCCTGAAACATCATTCATCATTGCCCATGCTCCCTGTCCAAAATAGTTCAATAACAGGGTGATCTTTACAAAGATCCAGGATACTCTTATATTTGCCCTTCCACAGTGACCAAGATCGGAGTAAAGCGCCTCCGCTCCCGTAGTACAGAGAAAAACAGCTCCCAGCAGGATAAATCCGCCGGGATACTCTCTCAGAAACCTGACTGCAAACGCGGGATTGATGGCTCGTAAAATGTCGGGATAATGTATAAGTTGAGAAAATCCAAAGACCCCTAACATCGTAAACCAGACAACCATTATCGGACCGAAAGAACCTCCGACAAAATTAGTGCCAAATTGCTGAATAAAAAACAATGCTCCAAAAATGATCAGGACAATTGGAATTACCGGAATGTCGGGATTAAAAAGCCTCAATCCCTCAATTGCTGATGTAACTGTAATTGAAGGCGTTATAACTCCATCTGCAAGTAATGCAGCACCCCCGGCCATAGTAAGAAGGGCTGCCCATCCTGATTTTTTCCTGATCAGGGCAAAAAGTGCAAAAATGCCTCCTTCTCCATTATTATCAGCCCGCAGAGTAATAAGGATATATTTAACTGTTGTCTGAAGTGTAAGCGTCCAGAATATACAGGATAAAGATCCATATATTAATAGTTCATTGATATTGCTTCTCCCTGCCAGAAGAATCGCCCTCATTGTATAAAGAGGACTGGTCCCTAAATCACCATAGACTACTCCAAGTGTGATGATCAGACCTGCAAATGATAACTTTTTAATGTCAAGATGATGTTCTTTACCTCTCATAATCATACCCTGCATGTTTAACAGGGGTTTTTAAAATAAAGCGGGCAAAGTTAATAAATTTTCGAATTATAATACCAGGTTATAACCAGAGAAACGACCTGATTATAATTCTTAACCCCTTTGTCAATATTATTAGCTTTCAAATAACTATCGTTCACCGTGGATTGCATCTTTGAAAGAATTTTGCTTTGAAGACCCGGGTAATACTTCTGCCTGAATCGTAAATCCCGCAATACCCTTGTATCAATTTTATTCAAATAGTCACGATAATCCTTCATCTGAGTTGCATCCCTGAGAAAATATACCAGCAAAGACAGGTATCCGGAATATTCCAGACGCTGGTCTCCCGATTTTACACAAATTATATACGCAACAAGATTGGCCTCAGCTTCACTGGTAATTCCAAACTGGTGTCCTTTCTCATGTGCAAGCACGTAAGGATAATCCATAGGAAGCAGATAATAATTCAAATGAATCTCATTGAAAAATGGTCCAAAATAACCGCTCACTCCTAATTTTGAATAAATAGAACTCAGGAGCATTATTTTGGGACGACGGGTGCCATTTGGATAATTAATCCCTAATTCCGGGCTGTTTTTGCGGTAGGACTCCTCAACAAGCATATCAATCGTTGAGTAATCTGCAGATGAAATAGGAATGTAATTGTAATTGGTACGTATAATTATTGAATCGAGGATCGACCGAAAAATCATTTCATCAGTTTTCGGGTTCTCCCAGCCGATACGTTTTTCAATCTTTGGCCTGAAATAGTTATAACCCCAGACCATGTAGAAAATTGAATATAGTAATGCCAGTAACTGTGCGGTTCGCAAAAGATACCTGCCAAATTTCATTTTTCTGAACACAACCAAAAATAATCCACTAATTACCAACCATATAATCAATACCCAGAAGATATCCCACAATGAAAAAGGATATAATTTGCTAAAAGACGAGAATAACTTTGCAATAAAAGGATAGATCCCTGTCGAAAAATAATGTTCGACCAATCCACTGTTTCTGATAGCAAATTTAGTACTTAGAAAAACTAATACTGCAAGAAAGAAAGGCCACGAAGAGAGAATAATCTTTCTGACAATTCCGCTCCACCTGTATTTACCAAAAATATCCATTCGCGTTATTTGTATAGTTCATAAGGTTCAATTGATGGTAAAATTCATAGAATCCTGATAAATTTTTATTCTTAAAAATACAAAATGATTGGCAATCATTAGTTTTGTAGATTAAAAATAACTGTAAAAACAGACAAGTTTCAGGTAGTCCTGGCCAAAGAAACAGTAGAAAAATAAGGTATATTTGACATAGTGTACAACCCATCAGAGTTTTAAGGTATCTTTGAAGTGACCAATTTCAATTCTGGAGCTATAACCTGATAATTAATAATCTTATAATAGAGGACATATGAACCGAATAACATTTAATCTCAGATCTGTACTATTTTTGTTTCTTTGTTTTTCTGTCTTTTTTTCTGCGAAAAGCCAGAGTCAGCTATCAACAGACGACAAATTTTCCATGCTTTTTATAGGGGATATAATGGGCCATGATGAACAGATCTGGTCGGCAGAGAACAGGGAGACACATTTATATAACTATGATGATGTGTTCAAATACATAAAGCCTGTCATTTCTGAAGCTGATATAGCTATAGCTAACTTTGAAGTAACACTTGATGGTCAACCCTATATGGGGTATCCACAATTCAGCTCACCGGCTGATCTTGCAGTTGCCTGTAAGAATGCCGGCATTGAGTACCTCGTCAATGCAAATAATCACGCGGCAGACAGGGGAAAGAAAGGAATAATAAATACAATAAATAAACTCGACAGTATAGGAATTCCTCACACAGGTACCTTTCTGAATTCATCATGCCGCGATAGTCTCACCCCATTAATGATTCACAAAAATGGAACTTCAATTGCCCTGCTCAATTATACTTTTAGTACCAACGGGATAAAAGTCCCTGAACCGGTAATCGTCAATATGCTGGATAAAGAGATAATTACCAATGATGTTAATAAAGCGAAAAATAAGAAGGCCGATATCATTATCCTGTTTTTGCACTGGGGAACTGAGTATGATACAATTCCCTCAAAAATCCAGACTGACCTTGCAGAATATTTCCAATCAATTGGTGTGGACCTGGTAATAGGATCTCATCCGCATGTATTGCAGAAAATGGTCAGAACAAAGAATCCTGTAACAGGAAAAGAAAATGTTGTGGTTTATTCGCTCGGAAATTTTGTATCGAACCAGAGAAAACCAAAAACTGATGGAGGATCAATGGTAAGAGTTGAGCTAACAAAAAATGGTGATAAATACAGGATTTCAAATGCAGGTTATTACCTTACATGGGTTTATACTCCAATCGAGAAATACAGAAAAAAATTCTTTATCCTTCCATGCTCGGAGTTTGAAAACAAACCTGATTTCTTTGACAAACCTGATGCATTTCTGCATATGAAAAAATTTATCGGTGATTCGAGGGAACTTCTTAATGAACAAAACATTAATGTTAAGGAGTATATTTTTAACGGAACTTCATGGTTATTAAAGTAAGCCTTAGCGTCTTCGTGGCTAAAATTCTTTTTATTATACTATCTCAGTTATTTTAAATATAATTGCATAACAATTTATTTTTCAATGACAGAAAAAATTTAAATGATGAATAATTCTATTGCGCTTCTTTCTTTTACTGCAATCTCAATAGGTTTCATCCATACCTTACTGGGACCGGATCATTATCTGCCATTTATTGTTCTCAGCCAGGCAAAGAAATGGTCACTCAGAAAGACAATGATCGTTACTTTTTTTTGTGGTATCGGACACGTTCTGAGTTCTGTAATTCTGGGGTTCATAGGTATTGCTGTTGGAATTTCCGTTACCAGACTAATATCAGTAGAATCCTACAGGGGGAATATAGCGGCCTGGCTATTTATTGCTTTCGGGTTAGTTTATATGATCATCAGTATCAGAAATCTGATAAAAAAGAAAAAACACAGTCACTCTCATTTTCATTACAACGGGGGCGAACATCTTCACGAACATGATCATCAGAATACTCACTCCCATATTCACGAAGAAGAAGTGTTTAAGACTACCCCATGGGTCCTTTTTCTTATTTTTATCTTCGGCCCTTGTGAACCGCTTATTCCATTAGTGATGTATCCAGCTGCTGAAAACAATATCCAGGGTGTAGTTATGGTTGCAATCCTCTTTTCCGTAACCACTATCACAACGATGATGTCGATTGTACTGGCTTTTAAACTGGGGATGAATAAGATAAATCTTAAACCTATAGAGAAATATAGTCATCTTATAGCCGGAGTAATGATTTTTCTTTCAGGTCTTGCTATTCAGTTTCTTAGACTTTAGAGATACCACTGAATGTCAATCTTTCTTGTGTTTACTTTAATTTACTAGCTTTGCAGAAAATAAAAATGCCCATAATGATATACGATTATAATACTCAGAGGAAAAGAATGGCCTTGCCTGAATATGGAAGGAATGTTCAGAAGATGGTCGATCATATTAAGACCATTGAGGACAGAGTTGAGAGAAACCGTGCTGCAAAGACCATAATTTCGATAATGGGTAACCTTAATCCTCATCTTCGCGATGTCGGCGATTTTAAACATAAATTATGGGATCATCTGGCACTGATTGCAAGCTTTGAACTGGATATTGATTCACCCTATCCTGTTCCTGAACCGTCGAAATTCGTTGAAAAACCAAAACAGGTACCTTACAAGAAGGGAGATATAAGGTTTCTCCACTATGGCCGGATTATCGAACTTATGATTAATGCTGCCTGTGAACTGGAAGAAGGAAAGGAAAAAGAATACTTTACTACTCTGATTGTCAATCAGATGAAAAAATCATATATAACATGGAACAGAGGTCAGGTAGCTGATGAGGTGATAATAAAAGACATGAAATTATTATCTAAAGGAAAATTGTTAATGACTGAAGGGGTTAGAATTCTTGAAGTCAGAGAACTGATTCCACCAGTCAAAAGAAAGCCAATTGGAAAACCTCACGGTAAACAACAGAATAAACAATTCGTTAAGAAAAAAGGACACATCAGACATTAATGGGCACTTTTATTGTTCATGGAGGTAAACCGCTTAGGGGAGAAATAACGCCTCAGGGAGCCAAAAATGAAGCTTTGCAGGTAATATGTGCAACTCTGCTTACTTCAGAAAAAGTTACAATCAGGAACATTCCTGATATAAGCGACGTAAATATGCTGATCGAACTGATCAGCTGTATGGGCGTTAAGGTAATAAGAGAATCCGAATCAGTAACAAGTTTTGAAGCAGTAGATGTTGATCTTGACTATCTCCAGACAAGTGCGTTCAGGGTACAGAGCTCAAGTTTAAGAGGTTCCATAATGATAGTTGGTCCGCTACTGGCCAGATTTGGTAAAGCTTTTATACCTAAACCGGGAGGAGATAAAATCGGACGACGCAGAGTCGATACGCATTTTACCGGTTTCCAGAAGCTCGGAGCAAAGTTTGAATTTGATTCCAAAGATCCGTATTTTAAAGTTGAAGCCCCATCATTAACAGGTACCTACATGCACCTCGATGAGGCTTCAGTTACCGGTACTGCCAATATTATAATGGCAGCAGTTCTGGCTAAAGGCCGTACCACAATATACAATGCAGCCTGTGAACCTTACGTTCAACAACTCTGCAGGATGCTGGTTTCAATGGGAGCAAAGATCGAAGGGATTAGTTCCAATCTCCTTTATATTGATGGAGTAAAAGATCTGAGTGGATGTACCCATACGATCCTGCCGGATATGATTGAAATAGGATCATTCATAGGCATGGCGGCAATTACAGAATCAGAGATTACAATTAAAAACACTTCCTTCGAAAATCTTGGAATTATACCGGACTCCTTCAGACGTCTTGGAATAATTATCGAGAGAAGAGGCGATGATATCTTTATCCCAAGTCAGAAACATTACGAAATAGAAACTTTTATAGATGGATCAATAATGACCATTTCTGATGCTATCTGGCCTGGACTGACTCCCGATTTAATTAGCGTGTTCCTTGTAACTGCAACTCAGGCAAAAGGTGCAGTCCTTATACACCAGAAAATGTTCGAAAGCCGTCTCTTCTTTGTAGATAAACTGATTGATATGGGAGCTCAGATTATTCTTTGCGATCCCCACAGAGCTACAGTAATTGGTCAGGATAAGATGATACGGTTAAAAGGTACAGTTATGTCGTCACCTGATATCAGGGCGGGAGTAGCTCTGTTGATTGCTGCTCTTTCTGCTGACGGCAAAAGTGTTATTCATAATATCGAACAAATCGACCGGGGTTATCAGAATATCGATAAACGGCTGAATGCACTCGGTGCGGATATTACAAGATTACCCTAACTTCCCGTCAGGTAACTCCGGCCCTGCCAATTTGTCAATTTCAAATGGTTGGCAGGTATTTTGTTAATTAACTTCAGTAAAATTGAAATACTTTGTGTGATGATGAAAAAAAAGATGAAAAACCATGAAGAGTCAGGACTAAATAATATTAACAAATCAACTGAAAATAAAGAAAATACTGATACTCCTGATAATTATACCGAAGAGAGATCAGAGAATTCCGAATACGGTATATCAACAGAAAATGCATCTGAGGGTTTAGATGGCGACATTTTGGCTACTGACAAAGTGCTCACCGATGTAAGTGTTGTTGAAGAAAAACTGGCAGAGATGCAGGATAAGTATATTCGTCTTTCAGCTGAATTTGATAATTACAGAAAAAGAACATTACGTGAGAAGATGGATTTATCAAGATATGCCGGCGAAAACCTGCTCCTTGGCATCATTCCGCTAATGGACGATTTTGAAAGAGCTCTAAAACATATGGACACATCAACAGATTGCATTGCTCTGAAAGATGGAATTGACATTATATACGGGAAGTTCAGTGACTTCCTTAAACAGAATGGAATAAAAGAAATTGAATCGCTAAACAGTAATTTCAATGTTGATCTGCATGAAGCGGTAGCAAAAGTTCCGGTCGAAGAAGTTGATAAGAAAGGGAAAGTAGTTGATGTAGTTCTGAAGGGGTATTATTTGCAGGATAAAGTTATAAGGTTTTCGAAAGTTGTTGTGGGTGAATAAACCCTGAATAGGTCCAATGAAAGAATCGTGGCTGAATAAAATAAAAATCAATAGGGATGGGGAAAAGAGATTATTATGAAGTTCTTGGTGTATCGAAAGAGGCCACAAAGGAGGAGATAAAAAAGGCATATAGAAAACAGGCTTTGAAGTATCATCCTGACAAAAATCCCGGCGATAAGAAATCAGAAGAAATCTTCAAGGAGGCTGCTGAAGCTTATGAAGTTTTAAGTAATGAAGAAAAAAAATCCCGCTATGACCGTCTTGGCCATGCGGGAATGGGTAATAATGGCGGTGGCTTTTCAGGTCAGGGGATGACAGTGGATGACATCTTCTCCTCTTTCGGTGATATTTTTGGCGGGTTTGGCGGATTCGGAGGAGGCAGAAGAGGACGGAGAGTGATCAAGGGAAGTAATCTAAGAGTAAAGGTTAAGCTTACTCTTCAGGAAATTGCTGCCGGAGCAGAGAAGAAAATTAAAGTCAATAAATACGATACATGTGATTCCTGCGGAGGTACAGGCGCAGCCGATCCATCAAGTATATCAACATGTTCTACCTGCCACGGTTCGGGGCAGGTTACCAGGCTTACAAATACAATGTTGGGTCAGATGCAGACTACAGCGGTCTGCCCTTCATGTGGTGGCGAGGGCAAAACTATTACAAAAAAATGTACTGCTTGTTATGGGGAAGGAATCGTACAAAAAGAAGATGTTATCAAAATTAATATTCCTGCAGGTGTCGGGAAGGGAATGCAGATGACTGTCGAGGGTAAAGGAAACGCTCCAAGGAGAGGCGGAGTCAATGGCGACCTGCTGGTAGTGATTGATGAAGAAGAGCATCCTGACCTGATAAGAGAGGGCAATGATCTGATCTATAATCTGTTTATAAGTATCCCCGATGCAGTACTAGGTACCCATGTTGAAGTACCTACTGTCGATAATAACGTAAAAATAAAAATAGAACCTGGTACTCAACCAGGAAAAATCCTTCGCCTTCGTGGAAAAGGATTACCTGAAGTAAATGGATATGGCCGTGGTGATCTGCTTGTTAACGTCAATGTCTGGATACCCAGAAGTGTTAATAAAGATGAGTTGAAGATCTTTGAGAAGTTCAAAGACTCTGACTCATTCACACCCGATCCCGACAAAAATGATAAGGGATTTTTCGAAAGAATGAGAGGGTATTTTGAGTAGGAAAAGCATTGTGTTTCAAAGAGTTTTTTTATATTTACGTGTCTTTTGATATATTTTAAAATTATTCCCTTATGGCACTTTTTGAAGCAAAGAATGTCACGAAACAATACGGCAATCAGCTGGCACTCGATAATGTAAGCATTTCCGTTCCTGAGCAATGCATTTACGGGCTCCTTGGACCAAATGGTGCAGGAAAAACAACACTTATCAGGATAATAAATCAAATAACCGGACCAGATACCGGGGAGTTATTCCTTAACGGGAAAAAGCTGATGCCCTCTGATGTCCAGTTTATTGGGTATCTGCCAGAAGAAAGAGGCCTCTATAAAAAAATGAAAGTTGGCGAGCAGGCTTTGTATTTTGCACAGCTAAAAGGTCTTTCGAAAGCTGAAGCAATGAAAAGACTAAAGTACTGGTTTACAAAACTTGACATAATTGACTGGTGGGGTAAAAAAGTCGAAGAACTGTCAAAAGGAATGGCACAAAAGGTTCAGTTTGTGACAACAGTACTTCACGAACCCAAACTTCTCATTTTTGACGAGCCATTTACAGGATTTGATCCACTCAACACTAAAATTGTAAAAAATGAAATCCTGTTTCTGAGAGAAAGAGGAGCTACAATTATTTTTTCTACCCACAATATGGAATCCGTTGAAGAATTATGCGATAATATCACTCTGATTGATAAAGCAAAAACAATTCTTGAAGGAAGTGTGAATGAGATCCGGAGCAAATGGGCGGCAAACGAATATGATCTGGTATTTGACGGTGACGTGAAAATTGAAGGGAATGGTCATTATAATATTCTGAAACAGCAGACTGAAAATAATAAAAGTATTATCAGACTAAAAACAACCAGTAATATCAATACAAATGATATTCTGCAAACTTTAATGATATCGGGCAATATCATCTCTTTTAACCCGGCACTACCATCAATGAATGAGATTTTTATCAGGGTGATTGAAGCCCGTAATTAAACCTGCAATTAACCTCGAAACTGTCCTATTATGAACAAGATATCCGTAATTATTAAAAGAGAATATGTAACAAGAGTTAGAAAAAAATCATTCATAATAATGACTATTCTTGCTCCTGTTCTCATGGCTGCTATAATTATTGTCCCCACTCTTATTATGATGAACCAGAGCGGTGATTTAAAAAAGATTGCAGTAATCGAAGATAACTCAGATCTTTTTAAAGGTGTTGTAAAGAATACAAAAGATGCTGAATTTGTATACCTTGAAAACACTAAAGTTGAGGACCTTAAAAAAACTTTTGAAAAAGCAGGTTATTACGGCATTCTTTACATTTCTCCTGAACTGGTAAATACACCTAATGCTGTTTATATCATCTCAAAAAAACAACCGCCAATCGGCCTGCTTCAACATATTGAAGGCTCCCTTAAAAAGGAAATCGAGAGACAGAAGTTATTAGCATACAAGATTGATAATCTTGATGACATAATGAAAAACATCGAGACTAACGTCACTATCCAGACGAAAAAACTAGATGAATCTGGTGTTGAAAAAGGTACGAGTACGGGGATAGCAATGGCCCTTGCTTACATTCTTGGTTTCCTGATGTATATGCTGGTTTTCATTTTCGGTGCACAGGTAATGCGAGGAGTAATAGAGGAAAAAACAAGCAGAGTTGTTGAGGTCATTATCTCATCAGTAAAACCGATACAGTTGATGATGGGCAAAATAATTGGCATTGCACTTGTTGGTCTCACGCAATTTATGATCTGGATTTTCCTTACTGTCGGAATTGTAACAGTTCTCAAAACCACGATTCTTCCGAAATCAGGTATAACAGAAATATCACAATCAATGCCTCAGAATTTAATGTCGGGAAATCAGCAGGTTACCGGAACTACCCAAACTGCACAGATGTCGCCACAACTTGCCGAATTCTCCCAGATGTTCGATAATGCAATGAATCAGCCATGGGGTTTGATAATAATCTGTTTTATCTTTTATTTTATTACAGGTTATCTTCTGTATGCCTCAGTCTTCGCTGCCATAGGATCTGCAGTAGATAACGAAACTGAGACACAACAATTTATGCTACCTGTTACTATACCTATAATACTGGCACTGATGGTAGCTATGGGGACAATGCAAAATCCGGAAAGCTCACTCTCTTTCTGGTGCTCAATGATCCCACTAACCTCTCCTATCGTTATGATGGCACGTATTCCTTTTGGCGTGCCTGGCTGGCAAATAGTAATTTCAATGTTATTAATGGTGGTAACTTTCGGTGCATTTGTATGGATGGCAGCTAAGGTTTACAGAACCGGCATCCTGATGTATGGTAAGAAAACTTCCTGGAAAGAGATGTGGAAGTGGCTCAGGTATAGTGGGTAAAGAAAGGCACAGGGCACAGGGCACAGGGCAAATCCGTGATCTCCGTGTAATCCGTGGTGAAAAAAAATGAAAGACAAAAGACAAAAGTAGATGTCTAAAATATTAGTCATTGATGATGAAAGGGCAATCCGGAATACTCTCAAAGAGGTGCTGGAGTATGAAAAATATGAAGTTGACCTTGCTGAAGACGGCCCAAAAGGACTTGAAATGTTTTCTGCAAATTCGTATGATATAGTACTCTGCGATATCAAGATGGCTAAGATGGATGGTATTGAAGTCCTCGGTAAAATATCTGAGACATCATCCGATACGCCGGTTATTATGATCTCCGGACACGGCAACATCGATACAGCTGTTGAATCAATAAAAAAAGGAGCATACGATTTTCTTGAAAAGCCTCTCGATCTTAACAGACTTCTCATTACGATACGCAATGCAATGGATAAGTCGAAGCTTATCATTCAGACAAAGGTGCTTAAAAACAAGGTAAGCAAAATGTATGAGATTGTTGGTGAATCAGAGGCTATTGTAAAGGTCAAAAGTATGATCGACAGGGTTGCTCCCACTGAAGCCAGAGTGCTCATCACAGGATCAAATGGAACCGGAAAGGAACTTGTCGCTCATCAGATACATGAAAAAAGCTCCAGAGCAAAGGGTCCTTTTATTGAAGTCAATTGTGCAGCAATCCCCTCTGAACTTATTGAAAGTGAGCTATTTGGTCATGAAAAAGGCTCATTTACATCAGCTATCAAGCAGAGGATTGGCAAATTTGAACAAGCAAACGGAGGAACTCTTTTTCTCGATGAGATAGGAGATATGAGCCTCTCAGCCCAGGCAAAAGTACTAAGAGCTCTCCAGGAAAATAAGATCACAAGAGTCGGTTCCGACAAAGATATTCATGTTAATGTCCGTGTCATCACAGCAACAAATAAGAACATTAAAAGAGAGATCGAAAATAATGGATTCCGTGAAGATTTATATCACAGACTCAGCGTTATTCTAATTCATGTTCCTTCTCTTAATGAAAGAGGGGATGATATTCCTCTTCTGGCGGAATACTTTAATTCATTAATCTGCAATGAATACGGAATGTGTAAAAAAGTAGTTAAGGAGGATGCTCTCAAAGAGCTGCAGAATATCCAATGGACAGGGAATGTCAGAGAGTTCAGAAATGTTATTGAAAGACTTATCATCCTCTGTCCTGCTGAGATCACCGGAAGCGATGTGCTTGCTTATGCAAAACCCGTTTCCGGAAGCAATATATAACTCTATGGTTATGTTCCGGATTGAAAAAGATTCACTTGGAGAAAAACAGATTCCTGAAGAGGTTCTATACGGGATTCATTCAGTAAGAGCAATAGAAAATTTTCCGGGGAATTCACCCTTCCCTGTTGAATGGTACAAATCCGTTGGTATCACAAAACAAGCCTGCTATAACACCTACAGGAAATTCCGGACAGTTGCTGAGGCCAAATTCGGTAATCACCTTACTTTCAAAATAATAAACAACGATATTCTTAATGCATTAACTGTCGCTGCCAAAGAAGTGTCTGACGGCGATCATTATGATCATTTTATAATCCCTGCGGTCCAGGGCGGCGCCGGCACCAGTATTAACATGAATATCAATGAAATAATTACAAATTCGGCGCTCCTGAGCACCGGACATAAGTGTGGTGAATACACTTTTATTGATCCCCTTGAACACGCGAATATTTATCAGTCAACCAACGATGTAATTCCGACAGCTCTTACCGTAGCTGTAATGAAGCTTTTGCAATCGCTCGAAGAAAAAATAAACATGCTTCGGCAGAAGGTTGAGGAATTTGAGAAGAAAAGCAGAGAGATGCTTCGACCAGGTTATACACAATTACAGGCTGCCGTACCATCTTCCTTCGGAATTCTCTTCAGCACATACAATGAAGCCCTTTCACGCGACTGGTGGAGAGTATCAAAATGCTCTGAAAGAATTAAACAGGTAAATCTTGGCGGTGGTGCTATAGGTACAGGGTTATCACTGCCCCGGTTTTTTATAATGGAAGTTGTCCCTGAGCTGCGTAACCTTACGGGTCTACCACTTGCACACAGTGAAAATCTTTCCGATGCAACCTCTAACTTCGACAAATGGGTTGAGATTCATGCCACTTTGAAAGCCCATGCTGTAAACCTTGAAAAAATGTCTTCCGACTTACGCCTTCTGGCATCAGACCTTGCAGGTGTAAGAACTATTTCAATCCCTGACCGGCAGGTAGGAAGCTCAATCATGCCCGGGAAGATTAATCCTGTAATACCTGAATTTGTCATTTCAGCGGCTCATAAAATATATTCCAACGATGTTCTTATCTCCTCACTCAGCGGACAGGGCACTCTCGAACTGAATGCTTACCTCCCGGTTATCGGAACTGCTGTTATTGAAAGCATTAATTTGCTTATTTCATGCAATATTACCTTATTAAAAAATCTGTTCACAGGCCTATTAATTAACGAAACAGCAGGTTATGAAGCCGTTATAAACAGTCCGTCAGTTACCACAGCTTTAAATCCACATATCGGATATCACAAAGCAACTGAACTCGCCAGACTGATGAAAGATAAAAAGATTAACATCTTTGAAGCTAACAGTGTTCTGAAAATCATTGATGACTCTAAATTAAAAACAATTCTTGAACCCGGGAATCTCCTTAAGCTTGGGTTTTCTCTTGATGATCTTTAATTAATCCAGGGTTTATCTGTATTCTACCTTTCAGTTTTGGGAACAGAATTGCACAGAGAAAAATACTGATAA
>JADGPT010000139.1 GCA_017882345.1 Bacteroidales bacterium | reverse complement strand
ATGTTTTAAATTTTGTCCAATTAAAGTGAAGGCTTGAAATGAAGATTAAATTTACTGAAAAAGATATCAGTATTCTTAAAGTTGTCAGTCAGATCTCCGGAGGATTTGCTCTTATAATTGCAATGACAATGATCTTCAGTCTGGTGCAGTTGAAAATTGTAAATCCTTTAGATAATCCGGTATTACTATCGGTAAAAGAGCAATATGACAAAGATCCATCAAGCGCTGCAAAGGCAGAACAGGTAAGGGCTATGGATCTGATGGCAAGGAAAGCCTATTTCAGTTCAAGATGGCAGGTGGAAACAGGTTCCTATCTACTGATTGCCGGGGTCATTATCTTCATTATCTGTCAGCGGCTTATCACAGAAAAGGAGAAACTTAATCCTGTGCTGTCAGATGCAAAACCTGATTCTTCATTAAATCGTTCAAAAAACAGAAAATACCTGATTTCAGGAGTCATCGTTATTTTTATAACTGCAATTGCTTCATCTTTTTTTCTGCGTGCTGATCTTCCGGATATATCGGGAAAATCACCGGGGTTGGCAATTAAAGCGGAAAGTGGCAATGAAAAGGCGCCCAAACCCGATAAAACAAACTGGCCGTTTTTCCGGGGTCAGGATAGTCGCGGAATAGCCGGAGGGTCAGGTTACCCAACAGAATGGGATGCTACTACCGGGAAAAATGTAGTATGGAAAATTGAGATCCCCAAAAAAGGGAAAAGCTCTCCGGTTATATGGGGAGATAAGATTTTTGTAACCGGGGCACAGGAAAGAATATGTGAAGTATATTGTATAGATAAAAAATCAGGAAAAATACTTTGGACAGGATCTGCTTCTGATATTACGGGTGAACCTGCAGTATTACCTAAGACTGATCCGGAGGCAGGACTTGCTGTATCAACGGTAGCAACAGACGGTAAGTTGGTATGTGCGATTTTTGCAAATGGGAACCTGGTTTGTTTCGATATGAATGGAAAAAAGAAATGGGCAAAAAATATTGGTGTCCCTGCAAGCAGCTATGGTTACTCATCTTCCCTGTTGATTTATAAAGACCTCCTGCTTCTTCAATTCGACAGTAATGTAAAAATATCGCTTATTGGAATTGAGCTGGAAACAGGTGATCAGAAATGGGAAACGCTAAGAAACGGACGTTCAGTATGGTCTTCGCCTGTTATAGCCTATTATGCAGGAAAATCTGAGCTTATAATAAACGGAAACCCTTCCGTCAGCGGTTATGATCCTATGACAGGTAAAATGCTTTGGGAAATTGAATGCATGAGCGGAGATGTAGCCCCATCGGTAGCAGTAAACAGCACAATGGCCTATGCTGTAACCGATTATGCTAAACTTGTAGCAATTAAACCGGGTAATGGAGTTTCGGTTGTCTGGGAAGACAACACCTATACTCCCGATGTTTCAAGTCCCGTTGCAACTGATCAGTTTTTATTCGTCTCAACAGGAAACGGTGATGTTGCCTGTTACAATGCGGGGAAAGGTGATACACTATGGACACACTATTTTCAGAACCAGTTCTATGCTTCACCTATAATAGCAGATGAATTGGTTTATCTGCTTGACAGAAGCGGTGTTATGCACACTGTAAAGGCAGCATCTTCCTTCAAACTAATAGCTGAATCACCTCTTGGAGAAAGTGCAGATTGTACACCGGCATTCTCGGATAAGAAAATTTATATACGGGGAAAGAAAAATCTTTTTTGCATTTCGAAAAATTGAATACTGATAAGAATAAAATATTGACCAAGAGCTGCAATTGTGAGCAGACTTCTGCCGCAGATATAACTTCTGTTGTCGATGAAGTTATTCAGTTTACGGGCAGAGAACCTGAGAAGGTAATCCTTATACTTCAGGAGGTACAGAAAAGGCTTAACTGGTTGCCATCAGAAGCGCTCAGATATATCTGTAAAGTAACAGACATTACTCCGGCACAGATCTCCGGGGTTTCAACTTTTTATTCCCAGTTCAGACATCTTCCGGTTGGTAAACATACTATAAAAATTTGTGCAGGAACAGCATGCCATGTTAAGGGAAGCCCATTGATATCCGATGCATTTAAACGGGTACTTAAAATTGATAATATCAGGAATGTATCACCGGATGATCTGTTTTCGATTGAAGAAGTGGCCTGTCTGGGTTGTTGTACACTGGCGCCTGTTGTCCAGATTGATGATAAAACTTATGGTCATGTTAAGCCTACACAGGTTGATGAGATAATCCGGGATTTTATGAATTCAGGCAATCAAAACATAAGTTCACCGGAACCAGATATCCAGGAAGATTTTGATGCAGAAATCAGGATTGGGATTGGTTCATGTTGTGTTGCAGGAGGCAGCAGGGAGATACTATCTGAAATAGATGATATCAGGAAAAAATATAATCTCAATATCAGGTTGAAGCCTGTTGGCTGTGTCGGAGTATGTAACCAGACACCTTTAATGGAGATAGTTACAAAAGACAATCTTCATTCAAGATATACAAAAGTAAGCAAACCCCAGGTTGAAGAGATACTTCTAAAACATATCAGGCCAGGGACTCTAAACAAAAGAATCAAATACAACATTAATGACCTTGTTGATACTTTCCTTTCGGAAGATAAGCTATTTGGACAGATAAATATTTCCGGGGAATTGAGAGAGAAATATCTTAACAACTTCCTGAATTATCAGGTACATATTTCGACAATAAACAGTGGCATTCTTTCCCCTGAATCGTACGAAGAGTATTGTTTATCAGGTGGTTTTGAAGCGCTTCAAAAATGCATTAAGGAAGCTGATCAGGAATCAATTATCAGAATCATTGCTGAAAGCGGATTAAGAGGAAGAGGTGGCGCCGGATTCCCTACCGGTAAAAAATGGGAAATTTCACTGAAGGCAACAGGGGAGACAAAGTATGTTGTCTGCAATGGTGATGAAGGAGACCCGGGAGCCTTCATGGACAGAATGCTTCTCGAATCGTTTCCATTCAGGGTTATTGAAGGGATGTTGATTGCAGGTTATGCAACAGGCGCAAATGAAGGGATTTTCTATATAAGGGCAGAGTATCCATTGGCTGTAACAAGGGTCAGGAGGGCGCTTAAATTATGTTATAATAATGGAGTTCTTGGTAACAGGATATTTGGCAGCGCTTTTTCATTTAATATTAAAATCTTTGAAGGAGCCGGAGCATTTGTTTGCGGTGAGGAAACCGCATTGATATCCTCACTCGAAGGTAAGCGCGGCACTCCGCATCTGAGGCCTCCTTACCCTGTTGTTAAAGGATTCAGGGATCAGCCGACTCTTGTAAATAATGTAGAGACACTTTCATTAGTCCCCTGGATTATTACTAACGGAGCAGATTCATTCAGATCCGTGGGAACAGAAAAGAGCAAGGGTACAAAGGTATTTGCCCTGGCCGGAAAGATTTCCAAAGGTGGTCTCATTGAAGTTCCAATGGGTATTACAATTCGGGAAATAGTAGAAAATATAGGCGATGGTGTAGCCGATGGGAATACATTCAAAGCAGTTCAGATCGGTGGACCTTCCGGTGGTTGTATTCCTGCAAGTAAAGCTGATACTTCAATTGATTATGAGGAGCTTATAAAGTTAGGTGCAATGATGGGTTCCGGTGGCATGGTTGTACTTGACAACACAGATTGTATGGTGGATATGGCGAAATACTTTCTTACATTCACTCATAAACAATCGTGTGGAAAATGTACCTTTTGCAGAATTGGCACTAAGCAGATGCTGAATATTATTACAGGATTGTCAGAGGGTAAAGCAACTCTCAAAAATATAGATGAACTTGAAAACCTCTGCATTACGGTTAAAAATGGCAGTTTATGCGGACTCGGGAAGACCGCTCCTAATCCTGTTCTTACCGGACTGAAATATTTCAGGGAAGAGTATGAAGAACATACAAGGGGTATATGCAGAGCTAATAAATGCAGGGATTTAATAAAATATAGTGTAAATGACAAATGTACAGGTTGTACAAAATGTTCACAGGATTGTCCGGTAAAGGCCATACCTTTCACACCATATCAAAAGCATGAGATAAACCAGTTAATATGCACAAAATGTGATAACTGTAGAATTATTTGTCCTGAAAAGGCAATTGAAATTATTAATATAAATGGTTAAGCTGAAGATAAATAATACCGATTATGAAGTCCCTGACGGATTAACTATTCTGGACGTTGCCAGAGGTGCAGGAATTAAGATCCCTACCTTGTGTCACAGTGATGGACTTCCTCATTATTCATCGTGTATGGTTTGTATGGTGAAGGATAACAGGACAGCCAATTTTTTACCATCATGCTCAGCTTTGGTTCAGGATGGAATGGACATTGACAGTTCATCAGAAGAGGTTATCTCCCTCAGGATAAAGGCTGTTGAACTTCTGCTATCTGAGCACAGGGCTGAGTGTGAAGCTCCATGTAAAGTTGTATGCCCGGGAGGATATAACATTCCTCTCATGAACAGGCTTTTAAGTGCAAAGAATTTTGAAGATGCAGTTAACCTTTCAATTGCACAGCTTCAATCAACCCCTTTATTGTGTACCAACTGTGCCGGATATTGCGAAAATGCATGCCGTCGGAAAAAAGTTGATATTCCTGTTTCAATAAGAAATATGCAAATTTTTATTTCACAACAAATCCCGCAAGAGAATACTTTGCAAAATCAAAATATCTTACCTCTGAAGAAATCAAAACGCTTTACATCTCACATTGGTAAACTTGATTCAACCGAATTGCAGGAATGGTTAAAAGAGTGCGGAAATGACGTAACACGATTCAGGGAAATAGTTGATACAGAATCAGCTGCCAACGAATCTGAGAGCTGCATGCACTGCGACTGCAGGGCTGTTGATAATTGCAGACTCCGCGACATTGCCGATGAATTTTCGGTTAAAGATCAAGGTGGCAAACTTGTAAACTCGCCAATACAAAAAAAAATAAATATAAATTCAGGGCTGATATTCGAGAATGCAAAATGTATTAAATGCGGGCTCTGTGTGAGGCTTTGTGAAGATTCGAAAGAGGAATCTGGTCTCTGTTTTATTAACAGAGGATTTGTCAGTATTATCTCCGAACCAATTACAGAAGATTTTAATAATATACTTAAATCGAAAAGTAATGAGGTTATTGAAATTTGTCCGACTGGCGCATTAAGTAAATTTAAGTAATTAATATATAATGAGATACGCTTTGATTCTCATACTTTTTTTTGTAATCATTTCTAAAGGGTATTCCCAGGTTAGTGAAACAGAATGGCCATTATTCAGAGGGAAAGCTGATTTATCAGGCAAGGTTGAATCTGAACTTCCGGCTTCTCCAAAGCTTTTATGGAGTATAAAAACAGGCGTAAGAACAAAATCATCACCTGTAATAAGTGATGGCACTGTTTATTTTGGAAATGATAAAGGTACACTGATTGCTGTAAATACTGATAGCAGGGTCAAATGGAAATATGAGTCAGGCGCTTCACTGGATGCTGCTCCTATGGTGTTTGGTAAAAAAGTTATTTTTGGTGCAAGCGATGGAATACTGAGAGCAGTTGACAAGGTTACCGGTAAATTAATCTGGTCCTATACCACTGATAACCAGATTGCAGGTTCTGCAAATGTGTGGATTGCCGGTAATAAATCAGGAATTGTCATCGGGAGCTATGATTATTTTCTGCACTGTGTTGATCCTGATACGGGGAAATCATTGTGGAAGATCGAAACTGAGAATTATATAAACGGTACACCCGCAATATTAAACGGGAAAATCGTATTCGGTGGATGCGATGGCATGATAAGGATTGTAGATCCACTGAAGGGAAAACAAAAAGATACTATTAATATAGGAGTTTATATTGCATCCTCCCCTGCCCTTGTTAGCGATCTGGCCTATTTCGGGGATTATGACGGCACAAAATATTGTCTGAATATTAAGACAAAAAAAATTGTATGGAAGATTCCGGGAGGTGATGAATCCGGATCAATACTAGGTATTCCTGCAATAGGAAATAATTCAGTTGTAATCGGTAGCGAAGATAAATATCTCTACTGCTACAACTCTTCCGACGGAAAGCTGTTATGGAAATACCGTACGAACGGAAAAATAATCGGATCTGCAGTATTAACATCAACAAAAGTTCTCTTTACCGGTATGGATGGATTTGTTTATATTCTGGGATTAGCAAATGGGAAAAAACTGTGGAGTTTCAATGCAGGCACTCCTATCAGCAGCTCTCCCGCAGTAATTAAGGGTAAGTTTTTCATTCTTACTGAAGACGGACGGTTGTTGGCATTCGGAGAAAATAAAATATAATATGAAAATTGTTTATCTGATAACAGGTTCAGGTGGTTCATTTTATTGCGGCAATTGTTACCGTGATATGATTTACCTCAGGGCTATACGTAAAGTAGCCGGGATAAAAGCTTCAGCCATACCCTTATATCTCCCACCTGATGAAACAACGGTTGAAAATGGTCTTGATAAAAATGTTTTCTTCGGGGCAATTTCGATGTATCTGAGGGAAAAAGTCCCTTTCCTCAGAAATATGCCGGTATTCCTTGATAAAGTACTTGACTCTGCTCCTATGCTTAAAATGGCATCACGCAGGGCAGGTTCGACCCGAACGGAAGGACTTGAAGATTTAACGTTGAATATGATCAGGGGAGAAAATGCTTTTCCCGAAAAGGAACTTCAACGGCTGGTGGATTATTTGACAAAAGAAGGAAAACCGGATATTATTCACCTTTCAAATGCCCTGATAATCGGACTGGCACGCCGGATTAAGAAAAAACTGGATGTTAAGATTGTTTGCTCTCTTCTTAATGAAGATGACTGGATAGATGAGATGGTTGAGCCATATCAGTCAAAAGCCTGGAAATTGATATCGCAGGAGGCTGTCAATGTAGATGCCTTCATCACCCCCAGCAATTATTATAAAGAGTTGTTTATTTCGAAAACCGGAATTTCAGATAAAAATTTTCATGTTATACCACTTGCAATTGATCCGGGAAACTTAACCATTGTACAACGAAGAAATAATTACCCTGCTCTTGGGTTTTATTGCCGGATCAGCTCTCAGAACGGATTTGACAAACTTGTTGATGCATTTATTGAGCTCAAATCCGGAGAAAGTTTACCCGGGCTGACCCTTCATGTATCAGGTGGATATACAGGCGATGATAAACCCTTCATAGCAGAACAGATAAAGAAAATAAAAGCGCATGGATTAAAAAGTTTTATCAGAATATATCCGGAATTTCAGGGTGACAGTAAACAGGAGTTTTTCAGTAACATCGATATAATGAGTGTTCCGGTCAGAAAACATGATGGTTACGGACTTTATATACTTGAAGCCAACGCTGCCGGCATCCCGGTTGTTCAACCTGCGACAGGCGCATTTCCTGAAATCATTGAAAAGACTATGGGTGGTATCACGTATTCGCCGGATACTATTAGTGAATTATCAGCTAATTTGTTGAAATTATTTAAAGATAATAACTTACGGGAACAGCTTGGGGTGAGTGGCAGAGAAAACGTAATAAAAGAACTATCA
>JADGPT010000021.1 GCA_017882345.1 Bacteroidales bacterium | reverse complement strand
TTTACTATAAAGGAATCAATCAGGGTAAATACTTATTCACTGCCTGCTGTCAGACAATTTTCATCAAAAGACAGTGGAAAACATTCTCAGCATCCGGCAACAATAGTTTCTATTCCCTCATTAGCCGACACTACTTCTGTTTGCTCAAGGAACAGCATTGCAGACGTGACGTTTTACGATTCCAATAACATTGTATTTAGTATTAAATCCGGAACTTACAGGCAGTTTCCTTTCCTGTATACTGAAAAAGCCATGCAGCGCCAGCTGGAAGAAAGAGTCTTGCTTGTAAAACATCTTAAGCCCGGGAATGAACTGCCGGCACATCCTCTTCATACTGACTGGATGATTATCTTCCTCCTTGTCTCAGCTTTTTTGTTCTCTTTAGTCAGAAACACGTCAAAGAGTATGTTCCATTATTTTTTGCGGTTTTTTTTGTTCAGGGGAATAAATAATGCTACATCACGAGACCTTGGCGGCCTCTTCCATTGGCAATCAACAATATTAAATCTTCTTTCATTTCTCATTATTGGTCTGTTTGGTTATTCTGTAGCTACTTATTATAACTTCATGCCCTCCGGCTCTAAGGGAATAATTATCTGGCTGATAGGTTTTGGAATTATAAGTTCGGCAGTTACCGTCAGGCACCTCGTATGCGTAATAACTGGCTCTGCCAGTGGTCAACAGGAGGTATTCAGGGAATACCTCCTTGGAATTTACCAGTCTTACCGTTTTGGAGCGATTTTTCTTTTTGCCTTTATTATCCTGATGTCATATACTGTAATCCTGCCGGTCATAGATTATATTGTATCCGGAATATTCATTATCGGGTTGATGTATATTATCAGGGTTATCAGACTAGTGATAATTTTTCTAAACCGGAATATTTCAATATTCTATTTGATTTTATACCTTTGTGCGCTGGAAATTCTGCCTGTTTTGATAATAGTAAAATATTTTACAGGTCTTGTTTAGATTGGCTTGGGTTACTTTGAAAGTTGAACTTAAACCGTAAAGAGTTGAAAATAAAGAAGATTTTAGTATCGCAGCCAGAACCTCTTAATCCGAAATCTCCATATTTCGAACTGGCAAGGAAATATAATCTGAAAGTTGATTTTAAGCCATTTAATCAGGTTGAAGGAATTTCATCAAAAGATTTCCGTCAGCAAAAAATCAATGTACTTGACTTTACCGCGGTCATCTTCACAAGTAAAACCGGGATTGATCATTTCTTCAGGATTTGCACTGAATTGCGGACAGTAGTCCCGGATACTATGAAGTATTTCTGTATTACAGAGAATGTCGCATTTTATCTCCAGAAATATATAGTTTACAGAAAACGTAAAATATTTCATGGGAAAGCTAAGTTTCAGGACCTTATTGACGTTATTATCAAACACAGGGAAGATAATTTCTTTGTTCCTCTTTCTGAACCTCACAATGCTGAAATTCCTGAGTCACTTGATAAAAACATAATTAAGTATACGATTGGAACTCTTTACAAAACAATAAGCACTGATTTTTCTAACCTGAAAGACTTTGATTACGATATCCTTGTATTTTACAGCCCTTCAGGAATAAAATCGCTGAAAGAAAATTTTCCGTCGTTTGTCCAGGGTGATATTAAAATTGCTGCATTCGGACCAACAACTGCATGTGCTGTTGAAAGCGAAGGACTGAGACTCGATATTTGTGCTCCCAATCTCAAAGCCCCTTCAATGACAATGGCTCTTGATGATTTTCTTAAAGACTACAACAAAAATTTAAAGTAGTTTTCACCATACTCACTTATCCAAAAACTCTTTAAAAGTCGTTCGGTAAGACTTAATGGATAAGATGTTTTTTATGAATACGACCAGGGAGACATTTGATAAGTCTGAAAGGCTTTGCAGCAGGAAAATAATTGGAACGCTGTTTGAAAACGGAAACATTTTCTACAATCCTCTTTTTAAGGTGGTCTGGGACAAAGGTCATAATACATCTCCAGGCCCCGCGCAGGTTACTTTTAGTGTTTCAAAACGAGGATTCCGGCTGGCAGTTACCAGAAACCTGATTAAAAGAAGGATGAGAGAAGCATACCGTAAAAATAAAAGAACTCTTTATGATCATCTTATATCACAGAACATTCAGATTGCTTTCGTTGTTATCCTCAGAGGAAATGCTGTTCCTGATTATGTGACTATTGAAAAATCAATAAAAGAGATGATAAACAAACTAATCCTGCTCACTAATAAGAATGAAAAATAATGTTAAAATTGTCTTAATTGTTTCTTTATCAAAACTCTTCCCGGTTTTTCTTATTAATTTCGCCGTTCTTAATTAAGCAATATTTGTTATGAAGAAGATACGTTCCGGAAAAATTATAATTGTGGTCTCTATTTTACTGGTTATTGGAATCAGCACCGGTTTCCTTGTCAATCAGGAAACCAGGGATTTCAGAATTGCTAAAAATCTTGACATCTTTTTCTCTCTCTTCAGGGAGCTTAATACTTTCTATGTGGATGAGATAGATCCTGATAAAGTGATTAAAGCAGGAATTGATAATATGCTTAAAACACTTGATCCATATACAGTGTATTTCCCCGAATCGGAGGCTGGTGAATTCTCAATTATGATCTCCGGGAGATATGGTGGAATCGGATCTCTTGTCAGAAGTACCGGTGACTATGTTGTTATTAGTGAGGTGTATAAGGGATTTCCCGCCGATAAGGCCGGTATAAAACCAGGAGATCTGTTGAAAAAAGTTGATGGGGTATCACTCAAGGGTTTGCCAACAGATAAAGTAAGTGAAAAACTTAAAGGGAATCCCGGAACTGAAATCAGCGTCACAATTGACAGGAACGGAAAGGAAACAGAATATTCTCTTAAACGTGAAAAGATCATCATGCCTCCGGTTCCCTATTATGGAATGATAGATTCAAAAACCGGCTATATACGCTTTACCAATTTCACGCAAAACTGTATTGAAGATGTAAAGACCGCTCTTAATGCATTGAAAGAGAATAAAGCACAACAGATTATTCTCGATCTTCGTGGAAACCCGGGAGGATTGCTTACAGAAGCCGTTGAAATTGTAAATCTTTTTGTCGCAGAGGGAAATGAGGTTGTTTCCACAAAGGGCAAAGACAAACAATTTTATGAAGATTTTAAAACGACAAAACAGCCATTGGACGAAAAGATACCACTTGCTATAATAATAAACAGGGGTTCTGCCTCAGCTTCAGAGATTGTTGCCGGTGCAATTCAGGACCTTGACCGGGGAATAATTATTGGCCAGCGTTCTTATGGCAAGGGGCTCGTTCAGATCACGCGTCCATTAAGTTATAATACTCAACTTAAAGTCACTACAGCAAAATATTACATACCAAGCGGAAGGTGTATCCAGGCCCGCAATTTCTCACACCCGAATGAAGATGGAAGTGTTGGAATCATTCCTGATTCGCTGATATCTGAATTTAAAACCAAGAACGGCAGAATTGTTAAAGACGGTGGTGGTATCACTCCCGACATTGAGGTTTTGCCGGAACCTCTCAGCCAGATATCCAGGGAACTTTTCCTCCGGAATTACATTTTCGATTTTGCCACAAACTACTACTGGACCCATCCAAATATTAAAACTCCGGACCAATTCACCTTCACTGATCAGGATTATGACGACTTTAAAGCATTCCTTCTGAATCGCAAATTCAATTACAAGACCGTTACCGAGGAGTCTCTTAATGAACTCATAACCAATGCTAAGAAAGAAAAATACTACGATATTCATAAAGACCTGTTTAATGACCTTGAAAAAGATATTGCCCATAATCTCGACCAGGATCTTAAAATGTTCAGAAGTGAGATTACTGATCTTATGGAAGATGAAATTATAAGCCGGTACTTTTATGAAAGCGGAGCAATCGAATGGACAATTAAAAAGGATGAACAGGTTTCAAAGGCCATCGATATATTAAATAATAAAGAAGAATATAGTTCAATACTTAAAGGAACAGCAGGGTCGATTCTGGTTACCAGGAAAAATGATCAGAACAACACAAAATCTGAAACTCCCCAAAACAGAAAAGTTATGTAACCTGTTTAGGTGGCATTTCATTATTTCCACTTATGTGAATCATCCTCAAAAATCTCTTTTTTCCAGACAGGCAGATTCACTTTAATGAGTTCAACTGTTTTACTGCAAGCTTGCATTGCCTGATGCCGGTGACCTGCCGAAACAAAAACTAAAAGAGATATCTCTCCAGCATTTACAATTCCGGTTGAATGAACTATTTCGATTGATTTAACATCAGCAAACTCAGAGAAAATTGTCTTTTTAATCTTCTCTGCTTCAACATTCACCAATTCAATATATGCCGAATATTCTATAGCCTTAACCTTTAAGCCATCGATTACATCAGCCCTGACTTGACCAAGGAAGATCATATGGCCACCGGAATCAGTTTTCCCACCCATCTTTTCAATAAGATGTGTGATTATCTTTTGAGATACCGGTCCGTCAGTTAAATAGTTTGTTTCCATAAATTGTTATAATTGATGTCAGGATCAACCGCCTGCAAACGGGGGCATCAAAGCAATCACATCTTCTGATTTTAGTTCAATATCATCGTCTGTTAACTCACTATTAAGTGATATACGAAAGTTGTAATGGACAATTTCCGGAAAATCATCCTGAATCCTGAGCTTAAGATCACTTATTGATCTGACATCATGATAATGTTTAATCCCTGTTCCTGAAACCTCCGCCAAAACTCCGAAGAATAGTACTTTAACTTGCATAATTTTACCCCCAACCCCCCAAGTGGGGGCTTTTAATAGTTGCCTTTGCGCCTTTTAATGCGCTTCAAACCAGTTATTGCCGGTACCCCAGTCGACCTTTAAAGGGATATCCAGTTTAACAGCGTTAGACATTTCAAATATAACAAGCTCTTTCAGCTTTTCAAGTTCTGAAACTTCAGTTTCAAATATAAGTTCGTCATGCACCTGAAGGTTCATTTTTGAGAGGAACTTCTCTGATTTCATCTTGTCATATATCCTGATCATGGCAATTTTAATAATATCTGCTGCACTGCCCTGAATTGGTGCGTTAATTGCATTTCTTTCGGCATTTCCCCTAACCACCTGGTTGTGTGAATGAATATCAGGTAAATATCGTTTCCGTCCAAACATTGTTGCTACATATCCTAAATCTCTGGCTTTCTTAATGCTTTCATCCATATAAATTTTTACACCCGGATAAGAATTGAAATAGCCATCAATAAGCTCTTTTGCCTCCTTTCTACCAATATTCAAGCGTTCTGAAAGCCCGAAAGAAGAAATTCCGTAAATGATACCAAAATTTGCTGTTTTTGCTCTGCTGCGCATCTCCCGTGTAACTTCGGTAATCTCTACGCCGAATATTTTAGCGGCTGTAGCTGCATGAATATCACTTCCGGAAAGGAAATCGGCAATCATGCTTTTATCCTTACTGAGATGAGCCATAAGTCTCAGTTCAATTTGAGAGTAGTCTGCTGATAAAAAAACATGCCCTTTCCCGGGAACGAAGGCTTTTCTTATTTCCCTGCCCCTTGCATCCCTGACAGGAATATTCTGGAGGTTTGGGTTATTTGAACTTAGTCTGCCAGTGGAGGCTACAGCCTGGTTGAAAGAGGTATGAATTCTGCCGGTTTTCTTATCAACAAGAAGAGGAAGCGCCTCAACATACGTTGACAGTAGTTTCTTAAGTCCCCGGTATTCCAATACTTTATCGATAATCGGATGTTTACTGGTCAGTCGTTGTAATATCTCCTCATTGGTAATAAACTGTTTGGTTTTGGTAACCCTTGCTTTATCATCAAGTTTCAGTCTGATAAACAGAATATCACCCAATTGTTTAGGCGAGGATATATTAAATTCTATTCCTGCCAGCGTATATATCTCTTTTTCGAGGGAGATAATATCCTCACGGAGGTTTATTGTAATAGCTTTCAGATCCACAAGATCCAGTATCACGCCATTTCTTTCCATTGTTGCGAGCACATTGATTAGTGGCATCTCAATATTATGGGCAAGCTCCCCTAATCCTTCAGTTTTTATACGGGGTTCAAAGACCGTCTTTAACTGGTAGGTCACATCTGCATCTTCGACTGCATATTCCATCAACTTGTCAACCGGGACTGACCTCATGTTTTTCTGGTTGTTACCTTTTTCCCCGATGAGGGATTCAATATGCACAGGTCTGTAGCCGAGATAAGATTCCGATAATAAATTCATGTTATGCCGCATATCGGGCTCCAGAAGATAATGAGCTATCATTGTGTCGAACAAGGGTCCTTTAACCTCAATATCATAATTGCCCAGAACCTGAATATCAAATTTCATGTTCTGACCTATTTTCAGTGTTTCAGGGTTTTCAAAGACCGGCCTGACAATTTCCAGAATGGTTTTAGTCTCCTTTTGCGATTCGGGGAAATGAATAAGGTATCCTGAACCTTTTTCCCAGGAAAAAGTAAGAGCAACAAGCTCTGCATCAAGTGGATCTATGCTAGTTGTCTCGCTGTCAAAACAAAATTCTTTAAGCGTGTTTACCTTTTTAACAAATTCTTTAATGTCTGAAATGTTTTCAAGCAGGATATAGTTATGGTCAACATTTTCAATTGAGGCATTCCCGGTAACCGGAGCAATTACTTCCTCTCCGAAAAGAGTACCCTGAAAAGAATCAGTCTGAGGGGTAAATAAGTGTTGTTGTGGCCTTGGTTTTTCTGATTTTTCGATTTCTGAAAGTATTTTCGCGGCAACTGTTTTGAATTCCAGTTCATTAAAAAGAATATTCAGTTTAACCGGATCAGGAACTTCCAGTTCAAGAGCAGTTTCATTCAATTCAACTGGCACATTTTGTTCAATTGTGGCAAGTCTTTTAGACATTTCAATCTGTTCCCTGTTGTTTTCAATAATTTCTTTTAGCTTTCCCTTCAGTTTATCGGTATTTCTGAAAAGCTCTTCAACACTACCATATTCTGAAATCAGTTTCATCGCTGTTTTTGGGCCAACTCCGGGTGCTCCCGGAATATTATCTGCCGTATCGCCCATAAGTGCAAGAATATCAATAACCTGTTCCGGACGCTGAACATTGAATTCCTTTTTTATATCCTCAACCCCCCATAAGATTGATTCATTTCCGCTTCTCGATGGTTTTAACATAAAAACGTTTTCAGAAACAAGCTGGGCAAAATCTTTATCAGGTGTCATCATGTAAGTAGTAAAACCCCGCTCAGAAGCTTTCCTGGCCAAAGTGCCAATTACATCATCCGCTTCAAACCCCGGATAATCAATTACCGGTATTTTATAAGCTTCAATCAGCCTTTTTATATAGGGCACTGCCTTTTTAATATCTTCAGGAGTCTCATCACGGTGAGCTTTATATTCTTTAAACATCTCGTGCCTGAAGGTTGGAGTGGGAGTGTCAAAAACTACCGCAATATGTGTTGGCTTGCGTGTCCGGAGAACCTCTTCAAGGGCAAGAAGAAATCCAAAAATAGCTGAAGTATTTAATCCTTTTGAGGTGACTCTCGGGTTTTTAATGAATGCATAATAGGCACGGAATATAAGTGCATAAGCATCCAGAAGAAAAAGTTTTTTAGAGGTATTATCGTTCATTTGTTTATTATTCGTTTGAAGCAAACCATTCCGCATAAGATGAGGCTGTTTCGTAAAGTTTAAGACTGTGCAATTTAACTTCGGACGGGAGGTAAGGGGCAATACGTTCTGCAAAATCGGCAACCAGGTTTTCGCAGGTAGGCTGATAAGCCACTACGACAGTATTCCCAAACATCTTTTTAAACAATTCTGTCTTATCCTTATCCATTTTTTTGCTTAGCACGACTGTATGATCAAATATATTAACTATATTATTTTTAACAATATTTTTCAGGTCGTTAAAGTCTATTACCATACCGTTTTTAGGATTATCCGGATTATCTGCCGGGAATCCGGATATTGTAACGAAAAGGCGATAGGAATGGCCATGTACATTTCTGCATGGCCCATCGTAGTTCCAAAGTACGTGTGACATTTCAAAATGGAATTCCTTGGTTACTCGTATTAAAGGACTCATAATTTTATAGTTGAAAATATTATACAATATTAACCATTCTGACCAATAAAGGTTTAAAGTTTTGACGTGGTTTTGCTCTTTTCAGCTAATATATGACGCTATTGAGTCATTGAAAACATTTATTCCTTACCTTTGCGGTCTATAATTGGCTTAAGAATAGGGGATAATGGATAAAATTGAAATCAGGCTGACTTTCCCTGCAATGTTTAATGAGACATTAAGGAAGTTTGGTGATCACAATGCATACGCATTTGTGGGGGAAAAGCCAAAGACTTATGAAACCGTAAACAAGGAGATCCGGGCTCTGATTGCTTTTCTTGAAAAGAATGGGATTCGTCCTGGTGATAAAGTAGCAATACTGAGCTTAAATATGCCAAACTGGGCGGTTGCTTACTTTTCAATTACTTTTATGGGCGCAGTGGTTGTGCCTGTTCTTCCTGATTTTTCAAGTACAGAAGTTGCCAATATTCTTGAACACTCAGGCTCTAAAGCAATATTTATATCAAACTCTTTATTATCCCGGATTGAAGGATTCAAATCAGAAGATCTGAAAACAACTATCCTTATAGAGGATTTTTCTCTGATCAATTCAGGAAAAGGATCAGCCAAATTCGACTATTCTGCACTTCCGGTAAAAAATTATACAATTGAAGAAGAAGATCTTGCATCAATTATCTATACTTCAGGAACAACCGGTCGTTCAAAAGGAGTTATGCTGACACATAAAAACATCTCTTTTAATGCACTGAAGGGCAGGGGAATACAATTTATTGATGAGAATGATCGCTTTTTGTCCGTTCTTCCTTTATCTCACACTTATGAAAATACACTTGGGCTGATTTTGCCAATGCTCTGTGGATCTTGTGTCTATTATCTAAGAAAACCACCGACTCCAGCAGTACTTATTCCTGCAATGGCGGAGATAAAACCCACATTAATGCTGACCGTTCCGCTGATAATTGAAAAAATTTATTTTAATAAAATCATGCCCACGTTCAGGGACAAACTGATACTTAAGCTTCTTTATAAGATTCCTGTTATCAGGAAAAAACTTAATGCAGCAGCGGGTAAGAAATTGCTGAAAACATTTGGCGGTGAGCTGAAGTTTTATGGTATAGGTGGCGCCAAGCTTAATAAAGCAGTTGAGAAGTTCCTTATTGAAGCAAAATTCCCTTATGCAATTGGTTACGGTCTTACAGAAACAGCTCCTCTCCTTGCTGGAAGCAATGCTCAAAGATCTGTATTTGAATCAACAGGGCCGGCATTAGAAGGCATTGAGCTTATCATAAATAACCCCGATAATAAAACCGGGGAAGGTGAAGTCTGGGTCAGAGGACCAAACGTGATGAAAGGTTATTATAAAGAACCTGAAATGACTAAAGGCGTTATTACTCCAGACGGATGGTTTAAAACCGGAGATCTTGGAAACTTTGACCGGAATAACAACCTTTATATAAAAGGAAGACTAAAGAACATGATCGTTGGCGCCAGCGGGGAGAATATTTATCCTGAGGAAATTGAATCAATCATTAACAACTTCCGGTTTGTTGTGGATTCACTTGTTGTTCAGCAAAAAGGGAAACTTGTTGCCCTGGTTCAAATTAACATGGAAGAACTGGAAAAGAAATACCAGATTCTCAAACAGGATATGACACGTCAGGTTGAAGATAAAGTTGATGAAGTTCTTAGCGAATTAAAGGAATGTGTAAATTCCCAGGTAAATAAATTCAGCCAGATCCAAAAAGTTGTCCTTCAACCGGTTCCGTTTCAGAAGACCGCAACGCTCAAGATAAAGAGGTTTCTCTATACATAATTTACAATATTCAACACCCTCCGGGGTTGGTAGATCAACTAATGCTTCGACCACGGACGTTACCGTGGCTATTGGAATTAAATGCCTCCGGCATTATTCTCTAATATTAACAATTTTCATAACTGCCTATATACCAATATAATAAAAAAGATGTGTATACACGGTAGTCAGAGCGTGGGGGGGGCAAAAATTACCCTTTCCCCGCTTGCAGATATCTCCTGTTGACTTCATCCCAGTTCACTACATTCCAGAATGCATCAATATAATCAGGTCTCTTATTCTGATATTTAAGATAATAAGCATGCTCCCATACATCAAGAGTTAATAAAGGAGTGCCTTTAACCGGTGATATATCCATCAACGGGTTATCCTGATTTGGTGAACTTGCTATGGCTAAATTCTTATCTGTCCCGAGATATAACCAGGCCCATCCGCTTCCGAACCTTGTTTTGGCAGCAGTGTTGAATGCTTCTTTGAATTTATCAACCGAGCCAAACGATTTTGTAATAGCAGCAGATAGATCGGCCGAGGGTTTAGAAGATCCTATACCAAGATTCTTCCAGAAAAATAAATGGTTATAATAACCTCCGCCATTGTTTCTTACTACATCGGCTTGTTTTGATATCCCCGCGAATATTTCACCAAGGGGTTTCCCTTCAAGAGCAGTGCCCTTAATAGCATTCATGAAATTCGTATAATACGCTCTGTGGTGCTTATCATAATGTATTTCCATTGTTTTCGCATCAATGTAAGGTTCCAACGCATTGTATGCAAATGGCAAAGGAGGAAATTCCGTTGCTGGTACGCCTTCAATTACTGAAGCTTTTACAGGTCCCTGATTGTTACCAAATACTTTTGGTCCAATGTAAGCAGCTGCAGTCATTAACCCAACTGACTTAAAAAATTTTCTTCGTTCCATACTTATGTTTTTAATTCATTAAACAGTCATAGTCAGGCTTTGTTCAAATCAAACTGACAAAACATCACAGAGCTTCATGATTTTTGGAACTTTTAAGCCGGGACTAAAAAAAATTCATACATTTATAAATCAAATCTGAATCCGGCTAATAAGAAAATAATATGAAAAAACTTACCACAATCGGAAGAATTTTGTTTGCTGCTCCTTTTGCACTCTTTGGGATTAATCATTTCCTTATGCTTGACTATTATCTGGGTATCCTGACCTCGTTTGTCCCGCTTGGTGCATATACCATAATCCTGACGGGAATAATGCTAATCGTAGCCAGTATCAGTATAATTACGAAAGTACTTGTAAAATTTTCCACCTTATTGCTGGCTATATTACTTTTTATTTTTATTGTCACAATTCATATCCCGCACCTCTTTACCGATGCAGACAAAACAATTACGATAATAGCGCTTCTTAAAGATATCTCGCTTATGGGAGGCTCATTAATGATCTCAGGTATCTATTCTGAGGAAGAAAAACAAAATAAATAAAATGGCCGGTGCAATAATCACGTTTTATTTAACCCGAAAGAAATTTATCATATCTTTATAACACAAAAATCTTTAGGTTCTGCCATGAGTCACTTAAAATTGTTTTTTGCATTATTTATTTGTCTGATTAGTGTTAAATCAGTTTCTCAAACCGCACTTTTCGACAAGCAAATGCAAATTAGTTTCGATGAGAAACAAGGCCAATTCGCTGCTCTCGACACAAAACTGGTTAACGAGAATGGAGACACGGTCCTGTTAAAGGATATAATTAATAAACCAACTATTCTTAATCTGGTTTATTATGAATGTGCGGGAACATGTAGTCCTCTTATGTTTGGGATCTCTAAATTCATTGATGAAGTTGATCTTTAATTGGGTAAGGATTACGAAGTTATTACAGTCAGTTTTGACCCTTCCGAAAAAATCGATTTGGGAATCAAAAAGAAAGCCGCCTATATCAGCACAATGAAGAATAAGGAGGCCGCGAAGTATTGGCGCTTTTTTGTGAGTGACAGCCTTAATATTGCTAAATTAACAAAATCCGTTGGGTTCAACTATCAGAAAAGAAACAATCAGTATATTCATCCAACCGGTCTGATTGCTCTTGGTTCGGATGGAAAGATTATCCGTTACCTGAGGGGAATTGATTTTCTGCCATTTGACATCAAAATCACAATGGTAGAGGCTGCAAAAGGAAAAATCGGTCCAAGTATAAATCGATTGCTTGCCATTTGTTATTCCTATGATACAAAAGGCAACCAGTTTGTTTTTAATGTGACCAGGGTTTCTGCAATTATCATTTTATTTATTGTCATTTTAATATTTTTGTTCCTTTCACTATCCAGATTAAACTTAAAAAAAAGGTTTAATAAATGAGTACTCAAAAAGACATTGAGGAACCAAGTTATCTTGATTATAAAGGAAAATACAGAGGAATTTTTTCCTGGATATTATCAACAGATCATAAAAGGATTGCTTTGTTGTACCTCTTTTCAATCCTTGCATTCTTTGCTACAGGAGCTACTCTTGGTTTATTAATGAAGTTTGAGCTTATTGCACCGGGCAAAACCATTATGACAGCTCAAACGTATAATGCTTTTTTCACTCTCCATGGTATTATAATGATTTTTGCTGTTGTCATTCCCGGGTTACCTGCTGTATTTGGTAATTTTCTTTTGCCAATTATGATCGGAGCAAAAGATGTTGCTTTTCCAAGGCTAAATCTTTTATCCTGGTATTTCTATGTCATGGGAGTTTCATTAGTTCTAATCTCACAATTTACCGGACAGGGGCCTCCGGATACAGGATGGACATTCTATGCTCCTTACAGTTTCAGAACTACAGGGAATATGCTTCCGGCAGTTTTTGGTGCATTTGTTCTTGGGTTTTCATCAATACTTACCGGACTGAATTTTTTAGTGACTATCCACAGAATGCGTGCCCCCGGCATGAAATGGCTGAAAATGCCATTATTCCCATGGACATTATATGCAACCGGATGGATACAATTGCTTGCTACTCCAATTATCGGTATTACTTTACTTATGATTATTGCCGAAAAGACCCTGCACATTGGATTTTTTGATCCGGCCCTGGGTGGCGATCCGATTCTTTATCAGCATTTATTCTGGACTTACAGTCATCCGGCGGTTTATATTATGATTTTACCCGCTATGGGGGCAATTTCTGAAATTATTTCAACTTTCTCTCATAAAACATTATTCGGTTATAACTTCATGGTTGCTTCTTCTCTTGCAATAGCCTTTGTCGGTTATTTCGTCTGGGGCCATCACATGTTCACATCCGGAATGAGTAGCACGGCACTTTACGCCTTTTCACTGCTTACTTTTCTTGTAGCTATACCAAGCGCGATAAAAGTATTTAACTGGATAGCTACAATGCATAAAGGCTCAATTGATCTGCAAACTCCCTTTTATTGGGCAATGGGATTCATCTTTGTATTCATGATAGGCGGTTTTTCGGGACTTATTCTTGGGTCGCTTGCAACTAATATTCACCTGCATAATACACATTTTGTACTTGCCCATTTCCATTTTATTGTTTTCGGAGGTACTGGTTTTGCCTTTTTTGGTGCAATGCATTACTGGTATCCTAAAATGACCGGTAAAATGTATGATTCCAGATGGGCTAATATAGGCTTATTCCTCTTTTTAACTGGTTTTATCGTTCTGTATGGCACAATGTTTTATCTGGGATATAAAGGTATGCCAAGAAGATACTATGATTATGATGAAATATTTCACACAGGTAATATCATTTCAACAATGGGATCATGGGTCCTTTATTCAGGGTTGGGAATAATTATAATTAATTTATTTGCTTCACTTAAGAGCGGAGCTAAAGCTCCTTCAAATCCCTGGGGTGGTAAGACACTGGAATGGTCAGTACCGTCCCCTCCTCCAGTTGAAAATTTTAAAGAAATACCTGTTGTAACCAAGGGACCATACAGCTATAAATGAGTACGATTTTAGTGAAACACCGAGACGATTTGACATCTAAAACCGGGATGTGGTTTTTCCTATTCACCGAACTTCTTTTGTTCGGAGGGCTTTTTATAGTTTACTCAGTATACAGATACAGAAATGCTACTGCATTTCACCTTGCTGCCCAGGAATTGAGCGTTTTTATCGGTACAATCAATACTATTATTCTCCTCATAAGCAGTACAACAATCGCAATGTCGATAACGGCTATCCGGAAACAAAATAAAAAATTTGCTATCCTTCTTCTCGGATTAACTATCATTCTCGGACTGGCATTTCTTGTTAATAAGTACTTTGAATGGGGAGAACATTTTAAGGAACATATTTATCCGGGTTCCTCTATTCTCGCTCTGCGCGGTCATGGTGATGTTCTCTTCTATGGTCTGTATTTTTTTATGACAGGGCTGCATGCCCTTCACATTATTATCGGATTGATCTTTATTCTGGTTATTGCAGTATCAATTTTAAGAAATAAGATTAACTCTGACAATTATGTTTTACTTGAAAATAGCGGATTATACTGGCACCTTGTTGACCTTATCTGGATCTTCCTTTTTCCATTGTTTTATCTCATAACATAAACCTGATGAAGACAATCGAAAATGAAAAAAATCATATAATTCCTTATAAAACATTTCTGTTTGTACTGGCAGGGTTAATTGTACTTACTCTTACCTCGGTAACCCTTACACGAATTTCCCTGGGTACTCTGACTGTTACTATAGCCCTCATTATAGCAGCAATTAAATCCACATTTGTTCTTCGGATTTTCATGCATCTTAAATTTGAAAATAAAATGTTTTCAATAGCGCTTATCGGTGTTGTTTTGCTGTTATGCGCGGTAATAACAATAACTCTGCTGGACTACCTCAATAGATAATCAGTATGTATTCAACTACCGGAATTGAAGCTTCAAATTATGTGTCAACGTTTAATACAGCGTTTTACTTTATAACCGGTGTTTCACTGTTACTATTGGTAGGACTTACTTTTACAATGCTCTATTTTGTCTTCAGATATAACAAGAAGAAGAATTTAGTCGCTACGCAGATTGAAGGAAATACATTTCTTGAAATTCTATGGACCGTTATTCCGATTATATTATCACTGGTTATGTTCTATTTTGGCTGGGCCGGCTGGAAACCTACCACCAGACCTCCGAAAGATGCAATGAATATTACAAGTGTTGCCAGGATGTGGAGTTTTTTGTTCGTATATGAAAATGGAAAACAAAGCCCTGAACTGATAGTTCCAGTAAATACCCCGATTAAAATAAACCTGGTTTCTATGGATGTAATTCACAGTCTGTTCATTCCGGATTTCAGGATAAAAGCCGATATAATCCCCGGAAGGGAAAAGTTCATGTGGTTTCTGCCTCAGATTGAAGGTAAATATAAAATTTTTTGTGCCGAATATTGTGGATTACAGCACTCCTCTATGCATTCAACTGTTAATGTTATGTCGCAGGAAAAATTCAAAGCATGGTATGCTGAAAGCGCCAAGGTTGCTGCTGTAGGAGAGAATGCAGGTCCCGGAGCTGCGGGAGAGGCTATCATGAGAGCTCAGGGCTGTTTTGCATGTCATACTCCCGACGGAACAAAACTAATTGGTCCAAGCTATTTAAATCTCTACGGGACACAACAAGTCGTATTAAGAGAAGGTAAGGAAATCACTGTTACTGTTGATCCGGAATACATAAAAAGATCTATTCTCGAGCCCAACGCTGATATTACAAAAGGATTCCCTGCCAATCTGATGCAAAGCTACCGAAGCACATTAAGCGATGATGATATAGCGAAAATAATTGAGTATCTGAAATCTCTTAATGACAAATAATCCTCGAAATAAACTTAAGGATTGGCTGGAATTATCTAAGATTAAAATAATGATCCCGGTAAGTCTGACAGGATTCACCGGTTACTTTGCTTTTGATCCCCATTTTTCATCAAGTATATTCTTTGTGAGTCTGGGGATTTTTCTAATGGCAATTTCCGCTTCTGTTCTTAACCAGATTCAGGAAGTGGAGCTGGATGGTAAAATGGACAGGACATGTCATCGTCCACTACCAGCCAAAAAAATCAAACTACATCAGGCAACAATTTTCTTCTTTTTTAATCTTATTGCAGGCATTACAGTTCTTTATCATGCAGGGAATCTTATAGCTGCACTTATCGGTTTGATTACTATAATCTGGTACAATGGCATATATACTTATACCAAGAGGATAACCGCTTTTGCTGTAGTTCCCGGCGCCGTCACCGGAGCTTTGGTTCCGCTTATAGGATGGGTCGCGGCAGGGGGCGGACTATGGGAAAAACCTATTATATTCCTTGAATTTCTGATTTTTACAGGGCAAATACCCCATTTCTGGTTAATGATCCTGAGATATGGCGAAGAGTATAAACTGGCAGGACTTCCAAGTCTGTCTGCTATTTTTAATCAGAGCCAGATTAAGAGATTAACATTCATCTGGGTAGTCTCTTCAGTATTTGCTGCGCTACTTCTGTGTTATTTTGAAATTATTCAAAGCCCATTTATAAATGTAATTCTCGTGGTAGTATCAATATTTATGATCTGGCAATTTCTTGATCTGTTAAAAATCAAGGTAAATAATAATAACTACAGAGGATACTCTATCTTACTAGACTCTTATTTTTTATTGATACTTCTTCTTTTAATTTCCGACAGGTTAATAACTTGATTTTCGTTTGTGAGAGTTACAACTAAACTGGCTTTTTACCTCCTGGTATTGTATCTCTTGCCTTCTGTGCTTCTTTCTGCAGTTCTCTGACATAAAGAACCAACTTCCATCTGTCATCAGATCTTATCTGCGCTCCATGTGCACCCATAGAGCCAAATCCCAATGTTATTGTATGATATATCTCACCATCCTTTAATTTCGACGTCGCAACACCTGAAATTTCTCTGGGTTTTAACGGGTATAAACCACTGCTGTAAAGTTGACCGTCTCCTTTTCCCATGGCTCCATGACACCCGATACAGAATGTGGTAAATATAAGTTTCCCCCTGGCAAGTACATCATCTGTCGGTAAAAACGGGCTGAAGAGCTCCTTTCCTGCCTTGGCACGTGACACCGAATCAATTGTATATCTGAAAGGAATGAATCCCCTTGGTACTGTTCCATTAACAGGAACTCTCATAGTCATACTGTCCTTAAAATTCGGATTTTCTGAATAGGTATCATAAGCCTGTGAATATACCATATCCGGAATAAAGTCATATCCACGCATATTCTTTTGCCTGTCGCATGACGAGAGTATTACTCCGGTCAGGAGAAGAACTGAGATTCTGATTAGTATTCTTCTTACAATATACATTTTCAAATATGTTTATCTTTCACGATTCATAATTCAGACTTTCTTCCAGGAATGGATCATTTTTCACTACAAGCGGACCTGTTGAGAGAGATCTTAAAACAATAAAAATGAATACACAGGCATAGACTATTGTCATACAAATTTCAAGCACACCTATACCGGCTTTATCGCCTCCCGCCGCGGGCATAATCATCAGCCAGTAATCTATCCAATGTCCGATAAGTACTATTGCGGCGATGAAGGCCACCCAGCCAAGTTGTCGCTTCGAGTTAACAGTGATCAGACCAAAGAAAGGAACGATAAAGTTAATACCAAGATTAACGAAGAAAAGAACTTTAAAATCTTTAAGTCTGGTGATATAGTACGAAGTTTCCTCAGGTAAGTGACCATACCAGATAAGTTCATATTGGGCAAACCATTGATAGGTCCAGAATATACTGAAACAGAACAGCAGAATAGCCATGTCATGAATATGGTCAGGTCTTATATACTTAAGGTATCCCAGACGCTTGAGGAGCCAGATCAGCAATGTGATGAATGCCAGAGAGGTTACAAACATCCCTATTAAAACATACCAACCGAAAATAGTACTGTACCAATGAGCGTCGAGAGACATTATCCAGTCCCAGCTGCTTGATGATACTGTTATAGCATAAAAAACAAGGAAAAGACCTGCAAATAATTTTCTGCGATTGTGATATTTTATATCTGAAGAGGTCATCAGAGCACTTGAATTCTTTCTCATCATCCGGGTAAGAACGATCCAGCCTGTGAAATAAATTACCAATCTGATAAAGAAAAACGGAACATTAAGCCATGCCTTCTTTCCTTCCATCACCTTGTCAGTTACGTCATTATTAGTCCAGCTGTACAAATGATGCATACCGAAATAAATGAGGAGCATCAGTATAAAAGCGATCGGAAGAAAAGTTGTCATCGCTTCAGGTAATCTCTGGAGAACTGTATGCCATCCTGAAAGAGCAACCCTGTGAACTGCAAGAAAAAATGCTGCACCCAGGGAGAGTCCCATGAAAAACTGGTTATTAAGCAATACATTAGCCCATATCCTTGAAGCGCCCGGTCTTGATATCAAGATGGCTGCCAATAAGACCAGAAGGCATGCAGCCATTACAATTAACAGGATATTACGGTATTGCTTTTTGAAATTGAATTGTTCATCCATGGTTGCAGTTTTCTTATTATCTGATTTCTATGGTTTGAATTCCTGATAAAACCGATTTAACTCTCATCAATGTTGTCTTTGCATCTGCTGCTTCTACCAGAATAACAAATCTGTCATCCGTGATTCTCTTATCGACCGGTACGAATCGGATATCAGGTTTCAATTTCGACCTGATGAGCATTGCCGCAACCATTGACAGGCCGGCAAAGAGAACAGTGACTTCGAGAGTTATCGGAATAAAGGCAGGCGCTGCAAAGAAAGGTTTTCCGCCAATTATCAAAGGATAACTTACTGTAAATACCCACGCCTGAAATCCAAAGGCAAGTATTGCCCCGATGGCGCCAAAGATAAAGCCCACAACCGGGATTCGCGATCGCTTGATTGATAAGGCTTCATCGAGCCCATGAACAGGAAACGGAGAGAGAACATCAGTGATGATTTCGTTACTTTCACGAAGTTTTCTGACAGCCTGGAGTAATGGAACCTCATCATCAAAAAATATTGATATATAATTCCTATTTCTCATGACTTAAATCTTTTTTATGTTGCTTTTCACCTGAGATTTTCAGAACTGATTTAACCTCAGAGATTGAAATCACAGGGAATATACGTATGAACAGTAGAAACGCTGTGAAGAAGATCCCCAAAGTCCCGATTAATAATCCGAACTCAACGATTGTAGGTTTATACATCGTCCAGCTCGATGTCAGGTAGTCACGGTGAAGTGAAGTTACAATTATCACGAAGCGTTCGAACCACATACCTATATTTATCACAATTGACAAGAAGAAGGTGAATGCCAGGCTTGTCCGAAGCTTTTTAATCCATAGTAATTGTGATGAGACTACATTGCAGGTAATCATTATCAGATATGCCCACCAGTAAGGCCCGGTAGCCCGATTCATAAATGCATAGTGTTCGTATTCAACTCCGGAATACCACGCCATAAACATCTCTGTCATATATGCCAGAGCTACTATAGAACCTGTTGCAATAAGTATCTTGTTCATATTCTCAATATGACTTGGTGTTATAAAGTCCTCAAGTCCCATTGCTTTTCTTGTGATTATAAGAAGGGTCTGTACCATTGCGAATCCTGAGAATATTGCACCCGCGACAAAGTAAGGAGGAAATATAGTGGTGTGCCATCCCGGAATTATTGATGAGGCAAAGTCCATGCTTACTATGCTATGTACGGATAATACCAATGGAGTGGCAATTGCTGCGAGCATGATTGAAGTAACCTCATGCCTGTGCCAATCTCTTGCAGATCCCTTCCACCCGAAACTAAGAAAATTATAAATATTCTTTTTAAGTCCTTTTTTGATTTTGTCGCGTACGGTCCCAATATCCGGAATCAATCCCACATACCAGAATACCAATGAAATAGTAAAATATGTTGATATAGCAAAGACATCCCATACTAATGGAGAATTAAAGTTTACCCAAAGTCCTCTCGTGTTCGGGTAAGGGAATATGAAAAATGTGAGTAATGGACGCCCTAAATGAATTAGCGGGAAAAGGGCCGCACAGATAACGGCAAATATGGTCATTGCCTCAGCCGAACGGTTAATACTATTTCTCCATTTCTGCCTGAATAGCAGGAGTATTGCAGAAATAAAAGTTCCGGCGTGGCCAATTCCGATCCACCATACAAAAGTGGTTATTTCAAAGGCCCAACCTACCGTTCTGTTCTCCCCCCATGTACCAATACCCTGCCAGACCGTCCAGAAGATCATGAATACTCCAAACAGCATTGCCAGGCCTGATATAGTCATCCCCAGATACCAGTATTTACCGGCTTTATTCATCATCGGGTTGAGGATGTCGCTGGTAATGCTCCGGTAAGTTTTGTTACCTTCTATTAATGGGGGCCGTAGTGGAGATTGAAGCATTTTAATCAGAATTGATACTTATACAATTTTGTTTTTTATTTTAGTCAGGTAATTGACTGAAGGCATTGTAAACAACTCCTCAAGCAAATTATATCTTCGTCCGCTGGTAATCAATCTGTTCAATTCACTTTGTTTATCATTCATATCTCCAAAAACTATGGCATTTGCCGGACAACTCTGAGAACAAGCTGTCTGGATTTCATTTTCAAGCAGTGCCCGGTTCTCGTATTTGGCTTTTAACTTTGCTGCCTGGATTCGCTGAACGCAGAACGAACACTTTTCGATAACTCCCTGTGCACGAACTGTTACATCGGGGTTCAGAACCATTCGCCGGAGATCGCCGGTCATTCCTTCAACATCTCTCAGATTGCCCGTAAGAGTACCTGCCGCACTGTAATTGAACCAGTTAAATCTTCTCACTTTATAAGGACAGTTATTATTGCAGTAACGGGTTCCGAAACATCGGTTGTATATCATCTGATTTAAACCCTCTGAACTATGATTTGTGGCCGCAACCGGGCATACATTTTCACAGGGGGCATTCTGGCAATGCTGACATAATACAGGTTGGAAAACAACTTCAGGGTTATCTTCTTCACCGGTATAATATCTGTCTATACGCATCCAGTGCATTTCGTGAACCCGGTGTACTTCTTCCTTACCAACAACAGGAACATTGTTTTCAGCCTGGCAGGCTATAACACAGTTTGCACATCCTGTACATTTGCTTAGATCAATAGCCATACCCCAGTGATGATGAGGATATTTTCTTTCTTTATACAGACTCTTGTTATGTTCAAGATTAAAAGCATGCATTTCATTACCGGCTGACGGGTTATTCTTGAATTCCTTCAATCCAGTTTCGCGAACAAATGCTCTCCCTTCCATACTATGATGGGTCTGTGTCTGTGCAAAGGGGTAGATCCTTCCTGTCTTTATAATATGTTCAGGTTTACTTGTATATACGATATTACCTTTATCTGAAGATAACATCCTCCAAACATCAATTCCCACTCTGTCACCTACCTTACCACATTTAGAACGGCCATAACCCAGGGCAATTCCCATTGTCCCGTAAGCCTGTCCTGGCTGAATGTGTACCGGCAATTCAACTTCCCCGAGATTTAATATATCGCTGTCATTCAGATTGTACTCCTTAGCCTGAGCGGGAGAGATCGATACGTAATTGTCCCAGCAGATCTTCGTGACAGGATCGGGCAATTCCTGGAGCCAGGGGTTATTGGCCTGCCTTCCCTCTCCAAGAGCAATAGTTTCATACAAAACAATTTCAACAATATTTTTACCGTCATTATCCACGGTTTTTATTGAATATGGATCAAAAGATATTGTGCCAACACTCCTGATTTTTCCACCACGTTCAACTGTAGAAGTAGCAGGTTCGAAGGTCCCTTTTTGCAAAGTGTGATCAAAAAAAGTAACCGGATCAGAAAATTCCGATTGACGTGACATAAGATTATTAACCCAGTAAGCTTTAATAAAATCATAAGACTGTATCGTTGATCCTGACCATTTCAATAAAGTATCAGCCATCTGACGGGTATCAAATATCTGGCTGATAGCTGGTTGCATAAGACTGAAAAATTCCTTTTTGGGTTCAGCATCATTCCAGCTTTCGAGGTAATGGTGATCAGGGCATATGTACTGAACAAGGCTATTCGTTTCATCGGGAGAACCGGAAAGCGATACTGTAAGGCCAACCTTTTTAAGTCCTTCAGCAAAGTCATCTCTTTTGTACCATGTATACACCGGATTTACGTTCCATACCAATAGCGCATTAACAGCACCTTTCTTCATCTTCCCGATAAGCATTTCCATATTACTCTCGAGCGCTGCATGGGTTTTCAGAAAGGAATCGAACAATATTGTGTGTCCGATATTTCCAAGCAATCTGTTAATTTCGTTTACAAGGAGTTGAACCTGTTTAACATTTGAACCGGAAATGACCAGGGATTTTCCGGCTGATAAAAGAAGCTTTTCAGATATTTCACTTACATCAACAAGTGAAGCAGGGGTATCGATATTACGATTTTCGACAGCTTTTATAATGTGTTTATAAATATTTAGCAATATTGCAGGCTCCTGAGAAGGTTTTATCTGAATTCTGTTATCAGAATTGCTCCCGGTAAGACTCAGATTTGATTCCATTTGAATAAGCCAATTCATATCATGCTCAGGATCTCTTCTTGAACTAAACTGTTTCGTATATTCAATCGGAGAAAGCCAGGTTCCAAGAAAGTCAGCGCCGATGCTGACAATCAGATCAGCTTTATCAAACCGGTAGTCAGGAATCAACTGCTTTCCAAAGCTGATCTTATTGGCTTCAAGAATGGCAGAATAAGAGATTGCATCATACTGGACCCATTCTGAGCCTTTGAATTTATTCAGAAAGCCTGTAATAACAGCTTCTGTGGAGGGGCTGAAAATGGTGGGTGTAAGAAGTACAATGGCGCCTTTCTCTTCGACTATTTTCTGAAGTTTACTACAAATTTCCTTATCCATTGATTCCCACCCGGTAGAAATTCCATCTTTCAAGGGGCCGTGGAATCTGCTTCCATCATACAAGTCAAGCACAGAGGCCTGAACTCTTGCGGTTGTGCCACCTCTGGTAATTCCCGATTCAGGATTACCCTCAATTTTAATCGGGCGTCCATCTCTGGTTTTGACAATTATACTGCAATAATCATTTCCGCTAATATAGCTGGAAGCATAATAAAGTGCCTCCCCGGGTGTTAACTCATTCGGAGCAATAACGTAAGGTATTGCCTTACCGATCTTTGACTGGCAGGATGCAAGGGCAGACACTGCAAAGCTGAATCCGCATAATTTCAGAAAGTCTCTCCTCGATGCGGGTATGTCTTTTCTCTGGTCGCTCAAAAGCCCTGATAAAGAATTTTCATCCGAAGTTTGTTTGATACCCTTGAGTTCTTCTTTACTTTTTTTTGACTCAATATCTTTCCAATATTTTTTCATTCCTGAGGAATTATATTGATTGTTATTAATAATGACATTCCCCGCAATCTCTGCCTCCGATGCCTGTAACCATAACACTATCGATCTTCCCGGCTTTTAATGAGTCGTATAAATCTGAATAATAAGTTTTATAGTATTCATTTGAGAGATTTACTTTTCGTGTTTTATGGCAATCGATGCACCATCCCATTGACAAGTCGGGTACCTGGTAAAGTCTATTCATTTCTTTCACCTTTCCATGACATGCTTCGCAGTTGATTTCACCTGCACTCACATGCTGCTCATGGCTGAAAAAAACAAAATCAGGAAGTTTATATATCCTTATCCATTCAACAGGTTTATTCGCCTCAAAAGCTCCTACAACTTTAGCTATTTCAGTAGCCCCGGACCGTGTTCCGTTACGCACAAGAAGGTGGCAATTCATACAGACACTCCCAGGTGGAATTCCCGCAGTTTTACTGATTTTTGCTGTATAATGACAATAATTACAATCTGTTTTATTTTGTCCGGCATGAACTGCATGTGAAAATTTTATGGGCTGGGCTGGTGAATATCCCTTAGCCCTCCCGAATGCAATCGCATTAACAGCGAGGACCCATGTTATAAAAATTCCGGTTAATGTTATTATGACCCAATTGACCCGCCGATTTTTAAATATTCTCCTGATTATAAGATCTATTGTTGATAAAAGGAATAATACCGAAGCAATGATGAGTAGTAAAAGATTCGTAATAACCGGCTTATTTTGTTTTATGCCTATATCCACGAATTTATTCATATAAGCTTTGATTAACACTATATCTTCAGAAGTAAGCTGAAATCCTTTATGTACCTCTTTCATCTTTTTGCCTAATGGTTTTAGCAGTATCTTGCTTAAATCAAAGGCGTTTTTGTTAAGATACTTCCTGGAAATTTCCAGGGCATCAGGATTCCAGTTTAAAGTATCAGATACGCTTGTATTGTGACAGCCTACACAATTAACAGACTTCTTTTCCAGGTAGACCAAACCATAGAAAAGCCTTTCGCCACGCATCAGCTCTTCTGCACTAAAGGTCGTCTGTTTATATATTATTGAATCAGGTAACTGGTGTTTTAAAGTGTCTTTTACCTGAAGATTAGCTGTATCCTTCTTCTGAACTTTAGTTGTATCATTTACCTGGACTTTAGCTGTATCCTTCCCCTGAATTTTAGAGGTATCTTTTACCTGAACTTTAGCTGTATCTTTCTTCTGAACTTTAATTGTATCTGTTACCTGATGTGAATTTGGCATGGCTGGAGCAATAATAAAAGAAAGGAAAATAAGAGTGAGTAAATATTTAATTTCCCCCGCCTGAAAATACATGCACATGGTGGTAAAATATAGAGTATTTAATACTTAACGATCAGAATTAAAACAAGTCTTCCCTGCAAAATCCATCAAACTCAAAAATATAAAAAGGATTGATATATTTTAATCTCCGGCGCTTTTTTCTTTTCTTTAATTTAATAATTACCTTAAGATAATTAAACACAGGTATCTTTTATTCCCATTCTTCCTTAATATTTCAAAATTCCTGATATTTCAGGTAGAGATCCCTGGTTAGACCGCTAAAATATCACATACAAGAAATCTTAAGGGGTGGCCGGGACCGCGAACGTTAGGTGAAAGGCTGAGAAAAATTCTATATTGAAAAATTTCAAGTCAAAATAGATTTAAACTATCTTTGTGATAAATATTAAGATAATTATTTGCTGATGAAAACACAGGCCTTGCAGTTTAACAGTATTATTGAGACAATTTACAATTTGCCACTTGAAGATAGATTGGAAATTATAAATCTTTTGGAGCATAATATTGCAGATACCAGAAGAAATGAAATTGATAATAATTATAAGGAGGCTCAACAGGAACACAAATCTGGTAAGTTGAAATTTTCTTCTAAGATTAAGGAACTTAAAAAAATGCTATAATGGAAGTTTCATTTAGTGACTCTTTCAAAAAGGTATTTAAAAAGAGAGTCAAATCGACTGAAATAGAAACTGAGTTCTGGATTAGATTAGAATTGTTTGTGAATGATCCTCTTTGTTGATATTGGAACTCACGACGAAGTATATTAGTAGCCCTTCACCTAATAAATAGGACTTCATTTAGCATGGAGTGCCAGGAATGAAGTCTCACGTTGCACTACATCCAGACGCCTGGCCATATTCTATGCCCTTACCACCGTTATTTGTGTTCCTTATGAAGCCTCAGTTCAGACCGGATGGGCTGTGCCGGGTATCGCAACCTTCATCTACTCTCTGTCGTGGTTGTGCAATGGTTCTATTCATAATTCTTCGAAAAAACGCTTAAGTTTTTTGATATTTGTTAACAAGTATGTTAACTTTGTGCCATGACCAGAAAAATAAAATTCTTTCAAAATTATTTTATTGATTTCTATATTGATCTGGATTCATCAGTTCAGGAGAAAATTGAATACGTCTTTAAATTAATAAGGACAGTTGACAGAATATCAGAGAAGTT
>JADGPT010000020.1 GCA_017882345.1 Bacteroidales bacterium | reverse complement strand
AAAGTTGGTCCGGGGTATCCTATTCCTTCAGTAAATGATAATGATGAACCCTGGAAAAACAGGTCTGACGAGCCAAAATATGTTCCACTTCAGCCAAAAGAGGGAGATCAGGCGGTATATCTCCAGAATAGCGCTATAGAAATAGAATTCAATAAGGAAAAATACATAGTAGTGTCCCACTCCGCCATTTTACTTTTACTCAGGGATGACGGGCTTTTTGAATAATATTTTCACACATGGAAAATGACTTTTTGAAAGGGAGGACGATATTAATTGTTGAGGACGACTTATCAAGCAGGTTATATCTGAATAAAATTCTTGAAAAAGTTGGCGTAGTTATCCTGAATGCAGGTGATGGTCAAGAGGCAGTCACTATTGCACTGAATAATCCGGATATCGAAATTATTCTGATGGATATTCAGCTTCCTGTAATGGACGGTTATACAGCCCTGATTAAAATCAGAGAGGTCAGGAAGGATATTATCATTATTGCACAGACTGCCTATGGTCTGTTAGGTGATAAAGAAAAAATTCTGAATTCAGGGTTTAATGATTGTATTATTAAACCCATTCTCTCGCAGAACCTGATCGAAAAGCTTATAGCGAACCTTAAACGGAAATAGACATTTTTCAGTAGATAGTTAATTCAAATTACTCCTGATAAACTGCAATTTGCCGGAATTCTTTTTTAAATTCATCAATTTCGTGTGACCATCTTTCCTTTTCAATTTTTATATTATTCCTGGAAATTAATGTTTCCCTCATTCCCGAATCACCTGAAAGAATATCAAATGGCATCAGGTTGTATTCATATTCATAAGGTGGCTGTTTGAACCTGAGGGCATCAGCATCAGAGGTTTCAATTATTGCATCAAAGATTTCCAATGCGGTTGCTACAGGCTTAAAACGATCGATATCTGTAATATGTATCTGAAACCCATAGCAAAGCTCTCCATGAAATTTATGAAATGTCGGAATGAAATCATGAGATCTGAAAGCACATCCTCCTATTTGCCTGGCATCCAGATTCTTTTTCAGTCTTTCAGAATTTATAAACGGAGCACCAAATAGTTCAAATGGAAGTGTAGTTCCTCTGCCTTCTGAAAGGTTAAGCGCTTCTATAAGAACGGTTCCAGGATACACCAATGCTGTTTGAAGTGAAGGTATATTTGGTGATGGTAATACCCACGGGAGCCCTGTATCACTAAATAGTGAAGCTCTTTTCCAGTTTTTCATCCATACTACATTCAGGTCGCAGCCCGGGTAATATTTCTCCTTAATCCAGACTGCCATTTCTCCTAATGTCATTCGGTGGCATAAAGGAATTGATGCGCCTCCAACGAATGTAAAATACTCTTTCTTCAGCACCGGACCATCAAAGGGAAGTCTGCCAACCGGATTTGGTCTGTCAAGTAACCATACAGGGATCCCAGCTTCAGCACAGGCCTCCATGCATAATTTGATAGTCCATATATATGTATACAACCTTGCTCCAACATCCTGCAGATCAATTAAAAAGACATCAATGTCATTTAGCATTTCAGGTGTCGGCTTACGATACTTCCCGTAAAGGCTGTGAAGAGGGATATTAAATTCCGGATGCCTCTGGCTCTGCCACTCAATCATATTATCCTGGGTCTGGCCATGAATACCATGTTGTGGTCCGAAGAGTGCAGCTAAGCTGCAGTCATTTCTCTTAAAAAAAATATCGGAGATGTGTCCAAAATCTTTTGTAATACTTGAAGCATGACATAATATGCCAATTCTTTTCCCTTTAAGTTTAGCAGGAAACTCATTCAAAATTGATTCCAGTCCGGTGATAACCATGCGTGTTTTTTTGAGCAAATATATTTAACATGTTTTAATGATCAATAACATATATCATAATAATTAAAAATGATTAATCTTTCATAAGTTTGACCTTAGAAATTTGACCGGAGATAACCAACCAGTATTCATTGATCCATTAACGGCTGGAAAAGCCTGACCTCCACGGTAATTTCTGAAGATGTTAAATTGACAGGCTATTAACTTATAAATGAATAAAACAGTTACTAAAATGAAAATCAAATCATTAAGCCTTCTGGTAATTAATTGTCTACTGATCACTTTGCTTGTTTCATGTTACGGATCGCGTAAAAAAAGTATTAGTATTATTGAGACTACAGATATACACGGAGTTATACTTCCGTACGATTTTACAGAAAAGGAAAAATTGCATGTTTCAATGGCCTCTTCTTATGATTATATTAAGAAGGTACGAGAGAAAAAGGATGTCACGCTTCTTCTGGACAACGGCGATAATCTTCAGGGACAACCTGAAGTATATTATTATAATTTTATAGATACCGTGCAACCTCATTTTTTATCTGAAGTGATGAATTATATGGGGTATGATGCCGGTACCGTTGGGAACCACGATATAGAGACCGGTCACGCAGTTTATGACAGGTTAGTTAAAGAATATAACTTTCCTCTGCTCGCTGCAAATGCCGTAAATATTAAAACAGGAAAGCCATATTTCAATCCTTACAGGATCATTGAAAAAGATGGGATTAAGATTGCTGTATTTGGTCTGGTTACACCTGCAATACCAAATTGGCTACCCTCTGAATTATATTCTGGAATTGAATTTAAAGATATGGTAGAAACTGCCAGACAATGGATGCCTGTCATCTTAAATGAAAAACCTGACCTGGTGGTTGGACTCTTCCATTCAGGGTGGGACAGGAGTGAAGGAAATTTAAAGCAAACAAATAATTTAAATGAAAATGGCTCTGCGGCTGTTGCATTCAACGTTCCCGGTTTTGATATAATTTTTAATGGTCATGACCACAAAGTGGCCAATGAAAAATTCGTCAATTCAACAGGCGATACCGTGCTGATACTAAATGGAGGAAGCAGATCGGAAAAACTGGCTGAAGCGGATATAACCTTTACTTCGAAGAAGATTAAAGGAAAACGACAAATGAAAATTACAGGGCAGATTGTAAATGTTGCTGATTTTAAACCTGATTCTGCCTTCATTGAAAGATTTGCGCCGCAATATAAAATTATTGATGAATATGTAAACAGGGTGATTGGTAACTCATCAGCCACCGTTACATCAAGAGATGCTTACTTTGGACCTTCTGCATTCATAGACATGATACATACAATACAACTTGAGATAACAGGTGCCGATATTTCATTTGCTGCTCCGCTTTCTTTCGATGTTCAGATTAACAAAGGTCCAATAACTGTTGGTGATATGTTCAAACTCTACAGATTTGAAAATATGCTATATACAATGACATTATCAGGCGATGAGGTTCAGAAATATCTTGAGTATTCTTATTCAGGATGGCTTAATACTATGAAAGGGCCAGCCGATTTAATGCTTAAGTTACGTACCGGTAAAGATGGAAAACCGGTAATGACAAATGGCAAAGCATGGTTGAAAAACCAACCGTACAATTTTGATTCTGCAGCAGGAATTAATTATAGTGTCGATGTATCCAAACCGGAAGGAGACAGAATTACAATAACAGGTTTTACTGATGGCAGACCTTTTGAGAAAAATAAAATGTATAAAGTAGCCGTTAATTCATATAGGGGAAACGGCGGCGGCGGACATTTTACAGAAGGTGCAGGTATAGCAAAAGATGAGCTCAGAAAAAGGCTTATTTCATCTACTGATCGTGATTTAAGGTTCTATATATTGAAATCAATTGAAGAAAAAAAATCAATTAATCCGAAACCATTGAATAACTGGAAAATTATACCTGAAAAGTGGGTAAAGGCAGCTATCTCTTCTGAATATGCTTTACTATTCGGAATTAATAAATAGATTTGAAATATTAAAATGGTAGTAAAGGAAACAGATTTGATATCAGATGGAGCCAGACTTCCGGTAGTGGAGGAGTTTTTTTCATTGCAGGGGGAAGGATATCATACCGGCAAAGCAGCATACTTTATCAGACTGGGAGGATGCGACATAGGATGCAGCTGGTGTGATTCGCGTTTTTCATGGAACCCGAATCTACACCCCATGGTTGAAACAAATGCTATAATCGATCGCGTTATTGAATCTGGTGCAGATTCTGTGGTTGTCACAGGCGGTGAACCGTTGATGTGGGGGCTTGATTTATTATGCGCCGGATTAAAAAACAAAAATGTCAGTACTTTTATAGAAACATCTGGAGCATATCCCTTAAGCGGAACCTGGGACTGGATATGCCTTTCACCTAAAAAGAACATGCCACCTTTAATCGAAATCTGTAATGTTGCTGATGAACTTAAAGTAATTATCCAGGACAAAAGTGATTTTGTATGGGCAGAAAAATATCATGGATTGATAAGACTGGAATGCAGATTGTATCTTCAACCTGAATGGAGCAGATTTGAGACTATCATTCCTGAAATAGTTGAATATATCAAGAAAAATGCGAAATGGAGAATCTCACTTCAGGTTCATAAATACATGCATATCCCCTGATTCAGATATGAAGCACATTTTTACAATATTTCTAATAATAATTTTATGTGCAACATCTCTGGTTGGTTTTTCCCAGGGTTTGCACACTTCATCCAATAAAGCACTCAAAATATATAAGGAAGGTGTTTCTTCATTCGATTATCTCGATTTTCCTAATGCTGAAAAATATTTTAAACAAGCTATATCAGTTGATAATAAATTCTATGAAGCTTATATAATGATGGGGGAACTGATGGCAAAACAAAGCAGGTATACGGAAGCATCATTAAACTATAAGGCTGCGGTAAAGATTGATTCTCTGTTTTTCAGACCTGTTTTTTTCAATCTGGCAAATGCAGAAATGATGTCAGGAGATTATTTTAATGCTCTGATCCATTTCAATGTTTATCAGGTGCAGGTAGGAATGTCCTCTTTGAATAAGGCAACTGCCACCAAAAGGATTAAAAACTGCGAGTTTGCTCTGAATGCAATGAAGAAACCGGTTCCATTTAATCCTGTGAGTGTTGGAACCGGTATAAATACCAGTGATGATGAATACTGGCCTTCAATAACGGCAGATGGTCAGACACTTATGTTTACACGACAGCCAAATATGATCAACAATCCGGGATTTACCGGAGTAGTCCAGGAAGATTTTTATATAAGTTATCTCTCAGATAATACCTGGCAAAAAGCATTTAATGCAGGGGCTCCTTTGAATACAATACAAAATGAAGGGGCTCAGACACTTTCTTCAAATGGGAGTTATATGTTTTTTACTGCATGCAATCGTCCCGGCGGAATAGGAAACTGTGATCTGTACTTTTCAGCTTTTAATAATGGGAAATGGTCAGAACCATCTAATCTGGGAATGCCTGTTAATACAAAACACTGGGAATCAACACCATCAATTAGTGCGGATGGCAGAACCCTTTTCTTTTCAAGCAGCAGGCCAGGTGGTTTTGGTGGCAAAGACATCTGGGTTACAAGATTGAATATGAAAAATCAATGGACAGATCCGGTAAATCTTGGGAGTAATATCAATACTGAAGGGGATGAAATGTCCCCATTCATACATTTCGATGGAAAAACACTCTATTTTGCTTCTGACGGCTGGGTAGGGATGGGCGGATTTGATCTCTTTGTTTCCCGGCTCAGGGAAGATAGCACATGGACTATCCCTCAGAATCTTGGTTATCCTATAAATACCTATAATGATGAAATGGGTCTGATAATCGAATCAGGCGGACAAAAGGCATATTATTCATCAATAAGAGATAAGTCAAAAGGAAAGGACATTTTCTCTTTTAACCTCTATGAATCAGTCAGACCTGATCCTGTCTCTTACATGAAAGGTAAGGTTTATGACAAAGAGACTGGTAGATTATTAAAGGCTGAATATGAGCTAATTAATCTCTCAACGGGTAAAATTATAATAAAAAATGTTACTGATGAATCCGGTAATTTTCTGGTCTGTCTTCCTTCAGGATATAATTATGGGATAAATGTAAGTAAGCCCGGTTATCTTTTTTATTCAGAAAATTTCATGTTTGAAGGTATACACACAGTTTCCGAGCCTTATATTAAAAAAATAATTCTGAATCCTGCTAAAGTAGGGGAGAAGATGCAACTCTCAAATGTGTTTTACGAAATAGACTCCTGGCAATTAAAGAAGGAATCCTTATCAGAATTGGATAATCTGGTAACTCTTTTATCAGAAAATAAGAACCTGGTCATGGAAATCGGAGGGTATACTGATTCTACAGGATCAGATCAATATAATAAAGGTTTATCTGAAAAAAGAGCTTTGACGGTTGTTAATTATCTTATTAAGAAAGGAATTTCTTCCGACAGGCTTAAATCTAAAGGGTATGGGAACACTTCACCACTGGGCGACAATGTGACTATTGAAGGTAGAAAATTAAACAGGAGGACTGAAGCAAAGATTATTGAACTTAAAAAATAAAAAGAATGGCTGTCTATTGGTAAAACAGCCATTCGCTCACATGCTTATTGAATTCAGACATTGAAAATAATAATATTTGCTTATATCAGATCGCGATCATGGTATCTATATATTTATTGATATTAATGTCGGAACTTACTCCCAGATTGGCAGGAATAGAAAAATAGATTCCTGTTCCTGTAAGACCGTTGCATTCAACGAAGATTGTTCCGCCCAACATCTGAATCAGCTTCTTGGCCAAAGTAATATTGATAGCAGTATATGTATCATTGTGAAGGATTAGAGATTCGTTCAAATCATCTGTTTGAAGAAATTCTTTGCATTTGAAATAACCCTGGCCCGAGTCGAGAATATAGAAGTTTACTTTTTCATCCCTGAGAAAGTACCCAATTTTTATATAACCTGATTTTGTGTTTTTAATTGAATTCTGGAAAAGACTACGGATTACCCTGTATATCTTGTTCTTATCAATAATAACTTCAATTGAATCAGAGAACTGTATTTCAGTTATGAGTTCAATATCCTTTTGACCATCCTTATGAAGTTCTTCCCTGAATTCTGAAAGAAGTTCATCAAGAAAACTATCGAGCTTGCATGTTTTTGAATCAGCTTTTGAATTACCAGTATCAATTATAGCCGAATCAAGAAAACTATCGAACAGACCAATTAATTGTTCACATGCATTTAGTATCTGACTACTGAATTCATCCCGTTCTGAATTGTTACAACCATTATCTTTCATCATGAATGAAAAAGCAACAATCGCATTCATGTGGGTTCTCATCTCATGAGAAATCCCTGTTAAAACCGTTGGACAATTTATCATTTTATTCATCGATGAATTCATATCATTCCCCATTACAATGATCTTCAATTGTGAGTTATTGTTACCTTAATAAATGTACATTGATGCTTCACAGGTACCTACTTCAACCCCCTGACTATCTTTTTAGCATCATTTTGATAAATTCCACTCTCTTTCCCAATAAATTCAAAAAGTTGTTTTGCCTTTTCCGTTTCATTGGTATTAAGATAACATAAAGCCAGATACCACTTAGCGTGGTCAATATATAGGTTGTCTTTGTCATCAATTACCCTGCCAAATGATTGTTTAGCTTCAGGGTATTTCTTCTCTTCAAAATTTGCAACACCCTTTAATAATAAAGTCTGCATATCATTAGGTTTATTCTCAAGAACTTTAGTGAAAAGAATTGCAGCATTATCATAATCATGAATATTATAAAACTCCATTGCCAGGGTGAAATCAGCATCTGTTCCTGACTGGGCTGACCTTTGACTTGTCGCAGGTTCATACGCCTTATAGTATTGATTTACAATTTCCTTACTGCTGAGATGCTTCCCGGGAAAGAGGGTTAAACTTCCGATAAGAATCAGACCGGCTATTACAGCCGCATATTTTATGTAAGCAGATTTCTTTGAATCTTTTACACGATTCTTTACTGCATTCCGTTGATTTTCAATCTCAGACAGTTTATTTCTTAATGACATTATTTTCTGGTTCTTAAGAATCTCATCTGTACGTTTACTGAGATTGACCTCATTTCTGAGTTTTTCATTACCATCAAGCTCCTTTTGGAACCACTGTTTTTCTGTGTCGCTCATCTCTCCGGCATTATACCTTTCGATGAAATATGAAAAATCAATTGTTTTCATAAATATTGTATTTATTACTTCGAATAATTATAAATTATGACTATTTTATTGTAAAGTAAACTAATCTAATCAATAGTTAAATCTACTACTCTATATCAGCACTATACTAATTAAGTGTATAGTGCTTCAGGGCTTCACTGCTTAGAGCTGACAGGTGCATTAATTAATAAGCCTTAACTTATAACAGATCACCTAAAATATTAAAATCAATGTTTCCTGTTTTCACTAAAACAGAATATATTTTTATTGTCAGATCATTATTGGAGGTACCATTATTTTTATTATCGGATCATTTTCACCACCCCTTACACAAATCATTTCATCAGTTGAAAGTACAAATTCACTGAAAATGTCTTTTTCTAATTTTGAATTCAGGGTTTTCATAGTCTTTTTTATTTGTAAGTGTAGTTCGAAATTCTATATCTATACCTATACATGTCGGATTACACCGTTTTGTGACACAAAAAAACCAACTATTTTTAAACTATTTTTTTATCTGCACATAATCAGGCACTTAGAGAGGGTGTTTTTTTACGAATAATAATTTTGATTTGGTTTTATTATATTTGACCTGGAAAAATATCAGGGGTATGGCCAATAATGAAATCTTTTCATGAATTTTAAAAAGCAATTTTCCGGTTCTGTTATTCTATTCGTCTTCATCTGTACAGGATGCATTCATTCATCACTAACCATGGGTGCAGCCAGAGACGTTACAGACAAATCATATTATGAAGTGGAACAACTGACAACATCATTAAAAAACTATCTTACTGCTGATGATCTCGTAAATGGAAGATTTACAGTTGAAAAATTATTAAAAAAAATTGGTGTAAATAATATTGGTGATAGTCTCTTGTGCGAATCGTATTATCTGATTGGAATTTATCATTTGAAGGTACGGAACTTTTATGATGCCATACGTTATTTAAATCTTTGCATTTCGCTAAAAGAAAAAAAAAGTGAATATGATCAGCGGTATGCCAAAGCAGTTTATAATCTTAGTGTTGCATACTCTCGCCTGGGAGATATTAATAAGTTTGAAAAATATGCTTTGAAATCACTTGAGATCGGAAAATCAATTTATGATGAATCGAATCCTGCCTTGTTAGCCTCATATTTATCACTGGCAAGTGCGTTCATAGAGGTGAAGGAATATGAAAAAGCAATTAGTAATTCAAATATTGCTTTAACCCTGGCAAATAAAAATCCTGAAGGTACGCCTCCTTTAATATTGGCAACTGTTTACCACAATCTAAGTGTTTGTTATTCCCGCCAGGGTGATTTCTCAAAAGCAAAGATCTACCTCGATAAGACAGAATCAATTTATAAGTATTCCAGGCTGGATCAAAATGAAGACTATATAAATCTCTTAAACGGTTTAGCGATAGTCTATAACGCACTTGGTCTTAAAGCAGAAGCAGTTGAATATTATGAGAAGGGAATTGCATTAGCTATTTCTTCGAATTCAGCACAGGCTTTTAACATAATAAATAGTTATTCTGTATTTCTTGGCACTAATAAAAAAGCAGAAAAGGGGAGAAAATTACTTGAAAACGCGCTATCTCGTGCAAATGCAGTGTATGAAGCGGATCCCCATAACTACTTTGAAGTTTTAAACAACTTTGCAGGTTATTTACGAGAATACAAAATTGACAATAAAAAGTCCATTCAATATTATGAGAAATGCCTTGTATATCTTAATGAAAACGATCAGGAAGGATCTTTAAAGACAATGGTTTATCAGGGGTATTCCCTTGCGCTGGAAGAAGCTGGTGAGTCAGCGAAAGCCTTAGGTGTCATCCAGTCGTTGCTCTTTTCATACCGTGAAAGCAAAAGTTCGAGTGAGAACTTTGTGAATCCTCCTGTTGATAGTTTAAAACCAGACATAAATACTATAAAGATTCTTAAGGTAAAATATAATATCCTGTCGGGCATTTATAAAAAAAATGCAGATCAAAAAGCAATTATTGCAGCTTCAAATACTTCAGAATTAATAGTTGCTTTGCTCGATAAAGTCAGAATCAATATTAGCGAAGAGGAGAGCAGATTAATACTCGGTGACCGGTACCATGATTCCTATCTAAATGCAATACATGATTTTAACCTTCTATATATTAAAACTGCGGATCCCCATTTTCTTCAAAAAGCATTTGAATATTCAGAAAAAAGTAAAGTTGCCGGTTTACTGACTTCTACAAGGGAATTAAAAGCTGTCCAGTTTCATATCCCTTCCAAAATAGGGAACTTTGAAATGGATCTGCAACGTGAAATCAGCCTGTTTAATGTCCGGATTTCCGAAGAATTATCCAGGGAGAAACCAAATGAGTTATTAATTGCCAGATGGAAGGAGAACCTCCTGGAGACTACCAGGAAAAGAGATTCCCTTATATTGATATTTGAAAAACAATTTCCCGATTATTATTCTATTAAGTATAACACTCAAATGGTTGATTTTAAGGAAATTCCTGAAATAGTCGGGCACGATGGAAATTACATCAATTATATAGTATCAGATACTGTATTGTACACTTTTATCGTTAACAGGAAAAATCAACAATTGCTTTCACGACCTATCGATTCTTCATTTTTTAATGATATTAAACAATTCAGAAGTTTGTTATCAATGCCGTCACCTACAGATAATGCCTTTTTGAAATTTAAACAATTTCAAACTTTAGGTTATAGGTTATATAAAACACTTATTGATCCAATCAAATCCTACCTGGTTTCTGATAAGATAATTATATCTCCCGACAATATACTCGCTTATCTGCCATTTGAAACAATTCTGACATCTTATGATTCTCAGCAAAACATTAATTACAGAGATCTTAGTTACCTTATGAATAGCTATGATATTTCATATACCTATTCTGCTACTTTTTTGGCTGAATCCGTGAAAAGAGAATCCAATAGAAGTAATAAACTGATAGCATTTGCTCCGGATTACCCGAAGCCAATTGACATTAAGTCAGTTTTAATGTCAAGACAGGCAGGAATGGGAGTGCTGAATGACCTTCCTTATGAACGACAAGAGGCAAAGTATGTATCAGATCTGACCAATGGAAAACTATATGAAAACAGTGACGCCAGAGAATCAGTTTTTAAAAATGAATCGGGGAATTACGATATAATACATCTGGCTATGCATACTCTTCTGAACGATAAAGACCCTATGCGTTCAACATTGATTTTTAGTCAATTACGTGATTCTCTTGAAGATGGTTATCTTAAAACTTATGAGATATATGGCATTCCGCTGAAGGCAAAGATGGTTGTTCTAAGTTCGTGCAACACAGGGACAGGACTCTTATTTTCCGGCGAGGGTATTCTAAGTCTTGCAAGAGCATTTATCTTTTCCGGCAGTCAGTCGGTTGTAATGTCGATGTGGGAGATTGAAGATAAATCAGGAACAGAAATTGTTAAAATGTTCTATAAAAACCTGAAAGAAGGATATCCAAAAAGTTTGGCATTGAAAAAAGCAAGGATGGATTTCTTAAAAAACGCTGATCAGCTTAGATCTCACCCTTACTTTTGGTCTACTCTGGTTATTTATGGAAATAATTCATCGCTATACTATTCAAAAAAGCTGATAATCACCCTTGTAGCAGTGTTTGTGATTTTAATTCTATCTATAGGATTCTATTTCTGGAACCGAAGATATTCCTGATATTCCGGATCTTCTTTTACAAGCTCAAGAAGAGCTTCCTTACACACATATTTTTTCCTTCTGGCATTGATTTCATTTTTAAGATCCATTTTTATTGCAATCTCTTCATAAGAATGACCTTCGGCGAATAAATTCATCACCATTTGTTGATCGGGTTTTAATTTTTGAAATACCCTGCTGATAATTCTTTCAAGGATCGGATCATATTGTTCCTCATCATCTTCTTCATCGGCAATGTCAACCTCCAGTTCAATTGTTTTTTGTTTTTTTCTAAGATGAGAACTCCATACATTGCGGGCAATTCCAAAAAAATAACCTTTAAGGTCAGTTGTCAGAGCCAGGTTATCTTCTGTTATCTGATTGTAAAGTACTATTATGGTATCCTGAAAAACATCAGAAACATCTTCGTCTGATCCGCTATTATTTAGAACATGATTCCTCACTGACGGGAAATAATGGTCATACAGCCAATTCAGAATCTTATCATCCTGGTTACGTACACCATTTATTATATCAATATCAGATATTTTTTTAAACAACCTCGTTTGGTTAGAAGTATCAATTGGCAAATATAGTATTTCCAAAATCCAAAACTCTTTTTATAATACCTGAGGTTCTGATTTTATCTGACTCATGGGATTATCTTTATCAAAATATAAATATCTTTACTTTAGTTAAAAATAAATTTCCGGAAACCTCAAATGTCTTTCCCTTTTGTAAAACAACCTGATGCAATGGATTGCGGACCTGCCTGCCTTAAAATGGTGGCAGGATTTTACAAAATGAATTTTTCACTCGAATCTCTTCGAAAAAAGTGTTATATAACCAGGGAAGGTGTTTCATTTTTGGGACTTTCTGAAGCAGCTGATTCTTTAGGGTTTAGAACTATAGGAGTAAAAATCCCTTTTGAGTTATTGACAGAAAATGTTCCATTACCATGTATTGTGCACTGGCGCCAAAAGCATTTTATTGTTGTCTACAAAATCAAAAATGAAAATATCTGGGCTGCTGATCCTGCAATAGGACTAATCAAATTCGGCAAGGAAGAATTTATACGGAATTGGGCATCTACTGTTGTTGAGGGTAAACCTGCCGGCCTTGTATTAATAATTGAACCTACTCCTTCGCTTTATAAAAATGAAAACGAAAAGGAAAAAACGAACGGTTTCAAATTCCTTTTTAAGTATTTTCGGATTTACAGGAAATATCTTTATCAGTTAGTTCTGGGCTTGATTCTTGGTAGCTGCATTCAGCTGGTAATACCATTCTTAACTCAGTCTATTATAGATATTGGTTTAAACAATAATGATATAGGATTCATTTACCTCATTCTTTTTGCTCAGCTTGCTTTGGTATTTGGACGGATGTCTGTTGAATTTATCAGAGGCTGGCTGCTTCTTCATATTGGTTCAAGAGTGAATGTGGCAGTAATTTCGGGATTCCTGCAAAAACTGATGTCATTGCCTGTTTCATTTTTTGATACAAAGCTTACAGGCGATATTCTCCAGCGCATTGAGGATAATAATAGAATTGAAGAGTTTCTTACCTCTGCCAGCCTGAACATTTTGTTCTCCTTTTTCAATCTGATTATATTCGGAATTGTACTGGCTGTCTATAGTTTAAAAATCCTTATATTATTTCTTGCAGGATCATTCTTATATATTTTGTGGGTCTCAATATTTATGAAGTCTCGGGCAAGGCTGGATCATCAGAGATTTAAGCAAATGTCTATATCCGGAAACAAGCTCATTAACATCGTCAATGGGATGCAGGAGATAAAATTGACCCAGAGTGAACTAAGTATGAGATGGGACTGGGAAAGGATACAGGCTGCTTTATTTGGATTAAAGGTAAAGGGATTGAGTATTGTTCAATATCAGTCTGCCGGGGCCACATTTATAAATGAAGTAACCAATATTCTTATAACTGTAGTTGCTGCTACAGCAGTTCTGAAGGGTGATATGACTCTGGGTATGATGCTTGCTGTTCAGTTTATAATAGGTCAACTTAATGTCCCTGTCAGTCAGATAATTAGTTTTTTTCGAATGTCGCAGGACGCTAAAATGAGCCTTGACCGTCTGGCTGAAGTCCATAACCTTGAAGAGGAGGAACCTGATCCTGAAGTGAAAATCCGTAAGCTTCCTGAAAAAAAGGACATATATTTTAATAATCTATCCTATCAATATGAAGGCCCGCGTTCTCCATTTGCATTAAAGGATATTGACCTCTTTATTGAAGAAAATAAAATAACTGCAATTGTCGGAACCAGTGGAAGCGGAAAAACAACTCTGCTAAAAATGCTTCTGGGTTTCTACCCTCCGGTTGCGGGTGAAATACTTATTGGCGACATAAGATTGTCAAATCTCAGCTTAAAAATCTGGAGAGAAAAGGTTGGAGCAGTAATGCAGGATGGATTCTTATTCCCCGACACGATTGCAGCGAATATTGCTCCGGGCTCGGAAGAAATAAATGAGGAAAGATTAGTTAAAGCTGTTGATATTGCTAATATAAAAGGATTTATTGAATCACTTCCGTTAGGGTATAATACCAAAATCGGATCAAATGGACATGGTTTAAGTGAAGGCCAGAAGCAACGGTTACTGATCGCAAGGGTAATCTATAAAGATCCCGATATTATTATTTTTGATGAAGCAACAAATTCACTTGATGCAAACAATGAAAAGGTAATTGTAGAAAACCTGTCAGAATTTTTTGAAGGCAAGACAGTTATCGTGGTTGCCCACAGGCTGAGTACAGTACGGGGTGCAGATAAGATTGTTGTTCTTGATAATGGCAGAATAATTGAAACAGGCAATCATGAATCTCTTATCGGGAAAAGAGGAGCGTATTACAATCTTGTGAAGAATCAACTTGAACTTGGTAATTAGCAGTGATATATGAAAAATCAGAAACCTGAAATTATATATTCTGACACTGTTAAAGAGATAATGGGAGATCCACCTCGCAGGATTCTTCGTTGGGGAACAACAATAATGTTATTGATATTTGTTCTTTTTATTCTATTTGCCTGGCTTATAAGGTATCCCGATACAATTCCGGCTCCCGTTGAAATTACCACAACGAATCCGCCCATAACACTTGTCACTAAAATTACAGGACATATAAACTCCTTTTTTGTAAAGGAAAGAGAAAAAGTCAGCGCCGGGCAATTAATTGCAGTAATGGAAACAACTGCATCAATGAATGATATTGAATTACTTAAGCACACAATTGATACTATAAAAAATCCGGAGTTACTCTCTTATCAATTGCTGCCTTTATTCCCGGATCTTGGTGAACTTCAGGGTTTTTATGGAACTTTTCTGAAAAATCTTTCAGACTTAAATAATTATGTGGTTAATGATTTTTACGGCAGCAAAATAGTTGCCCTTAACGATGAGATAGATGGAATTCAGGAATTTATACGCAGGTTAAGTGTAAAGGAAAAGCTATATTCTGAAAATCAGAAGCTGGAAACAAAAAAGTATAATAGAGATTCTTCTCTCTTTGCTGGTAAAGTGATACCTGAGATCGACCTTGAGAGATCTCATCAGGTTCTGCTTAGAGTAAATATTGAACTACAACAGGCCCGGCTTGACCATTCTGCAAAATCGATTGAACTAGCTGAAAAACGTCAGCTTCTTCAGGACTACCGTATTACGCGGAAAGATGAGAAAGAGAGGCTTGTTTCAGGTTTGCGTGAATCATTCTTAAATCTTAAGGCTCAAATAAATTTATGGGAAAACACTTACCTGCTTATTTCTCCTATAGCCGGGATTGTTTCATTTACTAAGTTCTGGAGTGCAAATCAGTCTGTAGTTAAAGATGAACCAGTAGTAAGTATAGTTCCCCTGGAGCCAGGTAATTTTCTTGGCAGGATAAATCTAAAGATGCAAAGATCAGGTAAAGTGAAAACCGGACTATTGGTTAATATTAAACTCAGTGGTTATCCTTATCTGGAATATGGAACAGTCAGGGGTAAAGTAAAGTCAAAATCACTTGTTCCTGCAGGTGATGCGTATGTTATTGAGATTGAACTCCCGGATGGTCTTACAACTTTGTACGGAATAAAACTTGAATTTACTCAGAATATGCAGGGTACAGCGGAAATAATTACTGAAAATATCAGGCTTCTTCAAAAGATCGTTAATCCTTTCCGCTATATGGTTTCAAAGAATAAAAAATGATCCATATTCATTTTTTTGAGTAAGGTTCATAATCATCATCTTTTGACGAGGATGGAAATGAAGCGCCCGAAGAAGTTTTTGTGTCAGTTCCTGATTTACTTTTATCTTTCTTTCTAAATTTCTGATATAACTTTATAACCAATACTGCGGCAATGGCAGAAAAGATTAAAATTTGATTTTTATCCATTAGGATCCATTATTTAATTTCAGTTTATTAGAACTTAATTGTTGATTGGAATTATTATTCAAATATATAATTTATCTTCCTGAAATATTATGTTGGCTAATCGAATCGAAGGATTAAAAATTTATAATATTTTCTTTCTGACCCATTCAGACTTGCTTAATATCTGGTTCTCACATTTATTTATGATAAAACTATGAGTTTTATTAAATATTTCAATATTTTCGTACTCTGAAATTCCCATGCATTGCCATGGTGTAAATTACTGGTAAAGAGCTGAAATATAAAAGGATTGATTATGACCAAGAAAAATCCGGATGACTCTGTTCGTGAAGAACAATCCGGGGCGAATGAAAACGCCCTCGGAACTGAGGATGCCACACAAGCCGAAAACGCGCAAAAACCTGACTCTCCGGAGGATGCTGAAAAAGCTGATGAAACGACAGAGAAAGTCATTGAAAATGAGGAGCATAAACATGAAGAAGTATCCGGGACTATAGTTGCTGAGGTAATGCCGGTGCATGAAGTTATTCATGACTTTGAAGATATAGAGCTTCCTCAGGTTGATTATTCAGGATATTCCAAGCATGAGCTTGTTGAAACATTAGCCCTTATTATAGAAAACCGTCCTACTATCGAAATCAGAGATGATGTTGAACGTATAAAAATTCTCTTCTATAAAAAATTGAAAAGTGAATCAGAGGAAAGAAAAAACAAATTCCTTGAGGATGGAGGTAAGATTGAAGAATATAGGCAGTGGGTTGACCCGGATGATGCACGTGTAAAATACATGCTCGATAAGTATAAAGAGAAAAAAACTGATTACAATAAGATTCAGGAGGCAGAAAAATATGAGAACCTTAAGAAGAAGTACGAGATAATTGATAAAATTAAGGATCTTGTAAACAGAGAAGAATCGATAAACAAGACTTTTCATGACTTCAGATCTCTTCAGAATGATTGGCATTCAATTGGAATTGTTCCTCAGACTTCCCTTAAAGATATTTGGGAGAATTATCATCATTATGTAGAAATCTTCTATGATTATATTAAAATAAATAAGGAACTCAGAGACCTGGATCTTAAAAAGAATTTAGAAGTAAAAGTTCTGTTATGTGAAAAGGCAGAACAACTACTGCTTGAACCGAATCCTGTTAACGCCTTCCGGTCTTTGCAGGACTTTCATAATCAGTGGCGTGAAATAGGACCTGTCCCACTTGAAGCAAAAAATGATATTTGGGAAAGATTTAAAGAGGCAACTTCTCAAATTAATAAAAGACATCATGAGTACTTTGAAAAGCAGAAAGACGATCAAAAGAAAAATCTTGATGCTAAAATAGCCCTATGTGAAGAAGTAGATGCAATCAACTTGCTGGAGATTAAGAACTTTAAGGATTTTGATGAAAGAGCTGATAAGGTTGTTGAATTGCAGAAAATGTGGCGCACAATTGGATTTGCACCAAAGAAACAAAATAACAAAGTATATCAACGGTTCAGAGATGCATGCGATACCTTTTTTGAGAAGAAAAGAGGTTTCTATGCAGATAACAAAGAGATTCAGTTAAACAACCTGCAACGGAAAACAGAATTATGTATCCTTGCTGAAACTCTTCAGGAAAGTACGGACTGGAAAGCTACTTCCGATGCTCTGATAAAACTTCAGAAAGAGTGGAAAGAAATAGGTCCTGTTCCACGAAAACAATCTGAAAGATGCTGGAAGAGATTCCGCAAAGCGTGTGATCACTTTTTCAACAGTAAGACCGAATTCTTTGCAGCTTTGGATACTTCTTATGAAGATAACCTTAAGGCGAAACTCGCTATAATAGAGGAGCTTGAAAAATTCGAGCCAGGCGCTGATGTTCAGGCTGCATTCGAGCGTTTGAAAGAGTTCCAAAGGAAATGGACTGAGATTGGTTTTGTTCCGTTTAATCTTAAAGATGAAGTCACCAATAAATATCGTTTAGCTATTAATAAGGAATTCGATAAGCTGAAGATTGGAGATGATGATAAAAGCATCCTTAAATATAGAACCAAACTTGATAGTCTTAAGACAAATCCGAAAGCCTCAAGAAAAGTACGGAATGAGAGAGATAAATTCTTTACAAAGATCAAACAGCTGGAAGGCGACATCGTATTATGGGAAAATAATATTGGTTTCTTTGCAAAATCTGCTAATGCCGATGCCCTGAAAAGAGAGGTAGAAGAGAAAATAGATAGCGCTAAAAAACTGATTAAAACTCTTGAAGAAAAAGTCAAGATGATAGACCAGTCAGGTCTTGATGATTAATGAAAATGAATTCTTATTGCTAACAAATTAACTTTCATTGCTTTGACAGACGTTAAGTACGTATTCGTGACAGGTGGAGTAACTTCTTCGCTGGGAAAAGGTATTATTTCAGCTTCTCTTGCAAAGCTATTACAGGCAAGAGGATATTCTGTTACTATCCAGAAACTCGATCCATATATAAATGTTGATCCGGGAACTCTTAATCCTTATGAACACGGAGAGTGTTATGTAACTCTTGACGGCGCTGAAACAGACCTTGACCTCGGACATTATGAGAGGTTTCTAAATGTACCGACCAGTCAGGCAAATAATGTTACAACAGGTATGATTTATCAATCTGTAATTAATAAGGAGCGAAAAGGCGATTATCTTGGCAAGACTGTCCAGGTTATTCCTCATATTACCGATGAGATAAAAAGAAGGATCAAGCTTGTCGGTTCTGGTGATAAATTTGATATAGTTATTACTGAAATAGGTGGAACAGTAGGTGATATAGAATCACTTCCATATATTGAATCTGTCCGACAGTTAAAATGGGAGCTTGGAGCACAAAACTGCATTGTCATTCATCTTACTCTGGTTCCTTATCTCTCCTCAACAGGAGAATCAAAAACCAAGCCAACTCAACATTCTGTTAAAGAGCTTCTTGAAACAGGAATTCAACCAGATGTTTTAGTACTCAGAACTGAAAGACACCTCAACGAAGATATTAAAAGGAAAGTAGCCCTCTTTTGTAACGTGGAAGAGAAAGCAGTTATTGAATCAGTTGATGTTTCAACTATTTATGAAGTACCAATAAAAATGCTCGAACAAGGTCTCGATCGGACAGTTCTGAAAAAAATGGGACTACCAATTGAGACTGAACCGCCACTTACCGAATGGCGGGAATTCCTTACAAAACTAAAGAATCCAAAACATTCAATAAAAATCGGGCTTGTCGGGAAATATGTTGAATTACCCGATGCTTACAAATCAATTGCCGAATCATTTATCCATAGCGGTGCATTGAATGAATGTGCAATTGATGTTGAATACATTCATTCGGAAGAAATTACTGAAAATAATGTTACGGACAGACTAAGCGGCTTTAATGGGGTACTGGTTGCCCCGGGATTTGGATCACGCGGTATTGATGGTAAAATTTTAACTGCAAAATATGCCAGGGAGAACAATATTCCTTTTTTTGGAATTTGCCTTGGCATGCAATGTGCTGTAATTGAATTTGCCAGGAATGTTCTTCACTTCGAAGGGGCTCATTCAACAGAAATAAATCATAAGACAAAATATCCTGTAATTGATCTTATGGAAGAACAAAAAAGCGTTATTGATAAAGGGGGCACAATGAGGCTTGGTGGATATAGATGTATTATTGATAAGAATTCCAAGACATTCGAAGCATACCGGAAAACTGAAATTATTGAAAGACACAGGCACAGGTATGAATTCAATAATAAGTATTATGATGATTTCAAAAACAGGGGAATGGTCCCTGTAGGAATTAATCCTGAATCAGGTCTGGTGGAGATCATTGAAATACCTGACCATAAGTGGTTTGTCGGAGTCCAGTTTCATCCGGAATACAGCAGTACTGTTATCAATCCTCATCCGTTATTTGTTAGTTTTGTCAAAGCCTGCATAGGGTAACGACCCCATGCCTGACCTCATTACATATTAATAATAAATTTTCATTATATAAACCAAGAATTTTAACTCCTTAGAGAATGGATAGAAATACAATCACAGGCCTTATTCTGATTTTCGTAATCTTTATAGGGTTCAGTATATATAATACCAGCAAGACTAATACCGCAATTGAAAAAACTCTGGCAGTGGCAGCAGCTGATTATGCTAAAGGAGATCTTGAAGTTGCAAGGACAGAATATATGAATGCACTGAGACTTAAATCAAATCAGCCTGAAGTTCTTGCTAAAATAAATGAAATCAATCTTAAACTTGGAACTATACCTGAAAAACAGAAATCAGATACGTTGAGTATGCAACAGACAAACTCCGGGGTTTCTGTCTCCAAAACAACAGGTGCACAAACAGATATCAATCAATATGGAGTTTTTGCACAAGCAGCTATTGGAGAGAATGATTTTATTACACTTGAAAACAACAAAATTGTACTTAAAATTTCGCTCAAGGGTGGCAGGGTCTACTCTGCAAGATTAAAAGACTATAAGACTTTTGATGCCAAGCCGCTTGTCCTGTTTTCAGGTGACTCAACAGTTTTCGGGTTTAATTTCTTTACGAGCGACAACAAAGCTGTTCAGACGAATAACCTGTATTTTAAACCGGTTTCGGATACTAAATCTTTTAATGTACGTTCAAATCCTGAGAGTGTCATTCTGAGATTGCCTGCGGGCGATGATAAATATATAGAGTATAAATATACCCTGGCACCTGATAGATATGTTGTAGATTTTTATGTTACTTTCAAATCAATGGAAGGTATCATTGCTCCAAACCAGAATAATCTTACTTTAGACTGGAAAATGTATCTCCCTCAACAGGAAAAAGGACGGCAGAATGAAGAAAATTATTCGACTATAACTTATAAATATTTTCAGGACAATGTTGATGGTCTTAGTATGCGTCAGTCAAAGGAGACCGATAAAAAGGACATCACCACAAAGCTTAGCTGGATCGCGTTTCAGGATCAGTTTTTTTCCTCAGTAATTCTTACAAATGATTTCTTTCTGAATGCTACTGTCACTTCCACCAGGACCCTGACATCCCAAAAATACCTGAGATATTATGCAACAGAGGTAGGTGTACCATTTGGTTCCGGAGCTTCTAACTCCATTAATATGAAATTATATTACGGACCAAACTCTTTTACAACACTTAAAAAAGAAGGATTACAGCTTGAAAAATTAGTCTTTCTTGGCAAAAATATTATTGGCTGGATTAACAGGTTTGCAATTATTCCTATTTTCAACTGGCTTAACAATTTCATAGGAAATTATGGTATAATTATTTTTATACTTACTCTTATAATAAAAGTAGTTCTCTTCCCGCTAACATTTAAATCGTACCAATCACAGGCAAAAATGCAGGTCCTTAAGCCAATGGTTGAGGAACTTGGAAAGAAATTTCCAAAGAAAGAAGACGCGATGAAGAAGCAACAGGCTACGATGGATCTGTATAAGAGGGCAGGAGTGAACCCGATGGGAGGTTGTCTGCCAATGCTGCTGCAGATGCCAATACTATTTGCTATGTTCAGGTTTTTTCCTGTATCAATTGAATTGAGACAGGAGCATTTTCTGTGGGCAACCGACTTATCTACTTATGATTCAATACTTACACTTCCATTCACTATTCCAATGTATGGAAGTCATGTAAGCCTTTTTACTCTCCTCATGACAGCTTCTACATTGCTTACAATGAAAATGACGGGTACTTCTCCGGGCTCTGATCAGCCTGGAATGAAACTTATGATGTATATGATGCCGGTAATGTTTATGGTTATTCTTAATAACTTTTCTTCAGGTCTTACTTACTACTACTTCCTTGCCAATATGCTGACGTATGCACAAAATATGATATCTAAGAGATTTATTGATGCAAATGCGGTACTGGCGAAACTGGAGGAGAATAAAAAGAAACCGCTTAAAAAATCAAAATGGCAGCAGCGACTTGAGGCTGCAGCAAAACAAAGGGGTATCAATCCTTCTAAAAAATAAGAGCCAATGGATTAATTGAAAAGGTATTGCAGATATAATCCCTTTTCTTTTTTAAAATGTTAAAAATTATTAAATTAATTCTATAGTTCGAAAAAAATACTAAATTTATTTCTTCGAATTAAAGGGGAAATGAGTAAAAAATTTAAAAACAAAGATTTAGCCGCAAGGCTTGGTGTTTCTGGTACTTTGGTATCGCTTGTTCTCAACAATAAAGCTGACCAGCAGGGAATCCGAAAAGACACACAGGAAAAGGTTCTTATGCTCGCAAGGCAAATGGGGTATTTCGAATCTATGGAAGAAAAGAAAGAATTGTCGCCAGTTGAAGAGAAACCGGGTGTACTTGGAATGATAGTACCTTCAATTAATGATCCTTTCGTTATTCAGATAACACCTTATCTTCAGAAAGCTTTTTCAAGTATAGGTGTTGGATTCTCTATCGTAACAAAAGATCCTGATGATCAGAGGTACGATCGTCTGGTAGGAGCATTTAAAAAGTTTTACAGTGGACTTATCCTTCTTGGAGATGCTGCTGATGAAGCAACAATAAGGGCACTCCGAACAACTGATTATCCTTTCGTTCTTCTTGAAAAACCTTCAAAGACATTACGGCTGAATACAGTCAGCACAGACACTGTTGCAGGAGCTCAACTTGTTGTGAATCACCTTGATAAACTCGGTTATAAAAGTATTATTATTTTTACTGACCACAGATCATCACATTCGGATACCACAGCAATTCAGGATATTTTAGATGCAATAGGTCAAAAGCCCGGTATGAACAGACCAGTTGTTGTTGAATTGGACAAACAGCTATCCGGAGATGAGATTGATTCCTCACAGTTTGAAAAGTATCTCAGACCACCTTACCGTGCAGATGTGATGGTTATAATGAATGCAAACCTGGTCTATCCGATAATGACTTTACTCAGGAAAAAGAAATTGAGGGTTCCGCAAGATATTGCAGTCGTTTCAATGGAAGAGGGAACGGGTTTCGACCTGATGTTCTCTCCAGTGACATGTCTCCGAAAACCTCTTTCAGGAATTTCCACCAAGGTTGCAAATATGATATGGTCTGAAGTTAAAAATTCAGGAAAAGGAAAGTTTAAACGGCAGGTTAATATTTCACCCGAACTTATAGTAAGAAATTCCTGCGGTACAATTTAGAATTCTTGCCGATATGAAAATGTACCTAAAGTTTTTATTAGCGCTAATTACAGTGTTAATATCCTGCAATTCAGGTACTCATCTGATTAATAACAAACAATATCTGGCAAACACTGAAAAAACATTTACCCAAAGAAAAGTGCTGGCTGGTAAGAGAGATTCTGCACTTTTCTCTGTTTTTAATCAGAAACTTTCCAGGGAACAATCCGAAGCCCTTCAGTTTCTTTATGCATATATGCCATTAAGCGATCTGGCAGATTATACCGGTGATTTTTTTCTGTCTAATGTTGATATCTCGTTACGGGCAAGAACAGAGACAAGTTGGGGAAAAGATATTCCTGAAGAAGTTTTCCTTCATTATGTTCTGCCATGCAGGATAAATAATGAAAACCTTGACTCATTCCGCATTGCCTATTATAATGAACTTCTGACCGTGGTAAAAGGTAAAGGTATCAGGGAAGCTGCACTCGAGATAAACCATTGGTGTCATGAAAAGGTTGGTTATCAACTTGCTGATATAAGGACATCAGCCCCTATGAGTACCATTCTCTCAGCAAGAGGCAGATGTGGCGAAGAATCGACTTTCACCGTGGCTGCACTGCGGACAGTTGGAATACCAGCCAGACAGGTATATACACCCCGATGGGCGCACAGTGATGATAACCACGCGTGGGTTGAAATATGGTTTAACGGAGAATGGTATTATATGGGTGCCTGTGAGCCGGAACCGGTTCTGGATCGTGGTTGGTTCACTGAACCTGCAAGAAGAGCTATGCTGGTCCATACAAAATCTTTCGGTGCATACATGGGTGATGAAAATATTATTAACAAGAATATTAATTATACCAATGTAAATAACCTGGCTAAGTATGCAGTTACGAAAAAAATATTCGTGAAAGTGTTCAATAAGGATGATGCCCCGGTGAGTAATGCTCTGGTGGAATTTCAGTTATATAATTATGCTGAATTTTATCCACTCGCGGTTATTCCGACCGATGAAAATGGGGTATGTCAATTTGAAACAGGATTAGGTGATTTATTGATATGGGCACATAAAGATGATGATTTTGATTTTAAGAAAATATCAGTTAATGAAACGGATACTTTAAAATTGAAACTTAACAGGGAATTGAATGGCAGAAGTAGTATTGATCTGGATCTTGATGTTCCTATTGTCCGCTCACCGCTTCCTGGGCCAGCGCAGGAACTTATAGAACAGAATTCCGAAAGAATTAACAAAGAAAACATTATCCGTCAAAAGTATATTGATTCATGGATGAAACCTGCAGATGCAAAGACACTTGCAATAACTTTACATATTGATACAGCTCGAGTCATAAGTATAATTGACAGAAGCATGGGCAATTATAAAGAGATCAGCTCATTCCTGTCAGAAACACCTGACTCATTACTCCGGTTTGCTTTGTCTTTACTGGAAATTCTTCCTGATAAGGACCTTCGTGATGTAAAAAGATCTACTCTTTCAGATCACCTTAGAAATAGCCTTTTGCATAATAATATTGGTGCTGAAACAGGGAATAAGATGTTCCTGGAATATATTTTAAACCCAAGGATTGCCAATGAACTCTTAGTTCCGTGGAGACATTATTTCTTAACAAAACTTCCTTCTCAATTAGTGATAAAAGCATCGGGCGATCCAGCAATAATTATTCAATATCTGAATGAAAAGATTATAATTGCTGATGATGAAAACTATTACAACACACCTATAACGCCTGTCGGAGTTAATGAACTTAAAGTTTCAGATTCAGGTTCCCGTGCAATTTGTTTTGTAGCAATATGCCGTAGCCTGGGAATACCGTCGCGCCTGGAGCCCGGGCGGAATGTCCCACAGTATTTCTTTAATAAAAAATGGAATGACGTTTATTTTTCTGATCAGAAACAACCGGATCAGAATAAAGGTTATCTGAAACTACAATCGACCGATACAAAACCTGTTCCTGAGTATTATATTCAGTTCACAATTGCCAGATTCGAGAGAGGCCGTTACAATACTCTTGAATATGATTATAATAAAAAAATCACTTCATTCACGGAAGAGCTTCCCCTTCCACCAGGTCACTATATGCTTGTAACAGGTAACAGACTTAACGATAGTAAAATCCTGTCCAATATCTCATTTTTTGACCTTTCAGAAAACGAACATAAAACTGTTGATGTAAAAACCAGGTAAAATTCACAACCTGTCCCTGCTGAAAACAATTGTTAACAATTATTGATATCTGAAAGAAATCAATCTGTGTCAGGATAAAAATATCTGTTATCTTTGTTCTGATTTGGTGTTACAATGAAATTAAATCATTGTAATGAAAAGGGAATGCGGTTAGAATCCGCAACAGTGCCCGCTGCTGTGATGCCCAATCGTTCTAACGATGATGGTTTTATGAAATACCTGCCACTGTGACAATTAAAAGTTATGGGAAGGCTTCAGAAAACCGGGATAAGTCAGAAGACCTGCCAGAGAAATCTAATATTCAAAGCTTTCGGGAAGAAAAGCGT
>JADGPT010000138.1 GCA_017882345.1 Bacteroidales bacterium | reverse complement strand
ACACCGAAGGTTTACCGGCATCATCATTTCGAACAGATAACTGGGAATAGAAAAAATCAATAAATATTATACTTAATGAAATCCACTCTGATAATAATACTTTTTACAGTTATCTCTATCTTCAGCTTGCAAGGTCAGAATCTATGGAAGATGCAACCTGACGGAAGTATCTCATGGACAGTTAAAAAAGGTGAAGCTCATTCTGATAACATTGAAATGAGCGGAAGATTTATGTCCATGATTACTACCTATGGAGTCGATGAAAAAGGAAAACTTATTTCAGTAAAACAGCTTGTTTTTCCGATGCTACGGACTATTCCTAACGATACACATGCAAGTTTGATATATACATTTGCCGCAGAAGCAGAACCAGTTATTAAAATAAATAACAGACCTGCCAATGAGCAGATTAACAGCTTTTCACTTCGTGGGATTCTGAGTGTTTCCGGTACAATAAACGGCAATATAAATATTATCCGGGAATTCTTCCCTTCAACTGATAAACCAGTTGGCATTGAGAAATTCATAATTGAAAATACATCTCCAATTGATATAGTTGTTGATGTGGAAGATTTCGAAAAAAACACCCGTAGTCACAGGGAAACAAGTGTTTATGATGTTTATGAAATCACTGCAAAGACCTCAGGATCAGGTATATATACAGTGAAACCTAAGGAAAAACTGACATTTGCCGTTCTCTTCACAGGACGTAAGATTTCGGATGCTCCTTTAGAAGTGGATATTGATAAAGAATTATCACAGCGGCAGAAATTTGTGGATCAGATGTTTAATAATCTGACATTCACATCACCTGATCCTGTATTGAACCGGATGTTTGATTTTGCAAAGATCCGGGCAATGGAAAGTATCTTCGAAACAAAGGGAGGCCTGGTACATAGTCCCGGGGGAGGAAGTTATTATGCTGCAGTTTGGGCTAACGATCAGGCTGAGTATGCGAATCCGTTTTTTGCATATACCGGTTATTCAACTGCTATTGAGGCAGGTATGGTGTCGTGGAGATGGTTTTCAAAGTACATGAATCCGGAATATAAACCAATACCAAGTTCAATTATTGCTGAGGGTACAGGGTTCTGGAACGGAGCAGGAGACAGGGGCGATCAGGCAATGATTGCATACGGAGCTTCTCGTTTTGCACTGGCTTTGGGAGACAAAAAAGCCGCTGAAGAGCTATGGCCGCTTATCGAATGGTGCATCGAATACAGCAGACTCAAAATCAATAGAGACGGAGTGGTATCCTCTGACAGTGATGAGCTTGAAGGTCGTTTCCCGGCTGGCAAGGCTAATCTTTGTACATCATCATTGCTGTACGATGCACTTAACTCTGCCGCTTACCTCGGAAGAGATCTTGGTAAATCACCCAGGCTTATTGCCCAATATAAAACTATGGCAAAAGAACTGAGAGCTAATATTGAAAAGTATTTCGGTGCCGAAATGGATGAATTTCACACCTATCGTTATTATGCTGGAAATGATGTACTCAGATCATGGATTTGTATGCCACTTACTGTCGGCATTTTCGACAGATCAAAGGGAACCATGGATGCACTCTTTTCTCCCAAACTCTGGACCGATCAGGGATTACTCACTCAGGCAGGATCATCCACCTTCTGGGATCGTTCTACTCTTTACGGCCTCCGGGGCGTAATTGCTGCAGGGGCGATTGACAAAGCATTGAAATATCTTACTGATTATTCTAACCGAAGGCTGCTAGGAGATCATGTCCCTTATGCGGTTGAAGCATGGCCCGAAGGTAATCAGCGCCACCTGTCAGCAGAAAGCGCTCTTTATTGTCGTGTTATAACTGAAGGAATTTTTGGTTTTCGGCCCGTTGGTCTGAGTACAATTACAATTACTCCTCAGTTACCTGCAGGATGGAATGAAATGTCACTTAAAAATATTATTGCTTTTGGAGGCAGATCAATAGATATATTCGTTAGAAGATCGGAGAGTAAGGTGAATGTAAATATCATTGTAAACGGGAAGCAGTTAAAAAATATCCTGACAGACAATGGGAGCAAAGTGGAAATAAAACTATAAGAACGATTTATGTCCGATGAAAGAGTTATTATTCAATTTCTGAATTAATTTAAATCATTACATACTTATGAAAAAGGTCATTTTCTTATTCGTTATGGCTGCAGCTATTTGTCTGACTGTCAGCTCACAAACTGCAGTTGCACCTAAACTGGGCAAAGATCCGGTTAAAAAAGTTATGTCAGCAATGACTCTCGAAGAAAAAGCTGCATTGGTTGTCGGAACAGGAATGCGTATGCCTGGCGGACCTCCCCCTTCTCCAAATGGAAAAGCGCCGGCAAATCCACCTGCTAATCCTCCTTCGGGTCCGGTTATAGGTTCTACTCAGACTCTCGTTAGCGGGGCAGCAGGTACATCTTTTGCAATCCCACGACTGGGTATTACTCCGATGGTACTTACCGATGGACCTGCAGGAGTCAGAATTAGTCCCACCCGGGAAAATGATAAGAATACTTATTATTGTACGGCTTTCCCTGTTGGAACTTTGCTTGCTTCAACATGGGATACAGAACTTGTTAATAAAGTGGGTAAGGCAATAGGGAATGAGATTCTTGAATATGGTACAGACATTTTACTTGGGCCTGGGATGAATATTCATCGCAACCCGTTGTGTGGCAGAAATTTTGAATATTATTCTGAGGATCCCTATATTACTGGAAAAATCGCGGCTGCAATGGTTAATGGAGTTGAATCGGAAGGTGTTGGTACATCTATAAAACATTTTGCTGCCAATAATGCTGAAACAAACAGGAATTCTCTTAATACTATCGTTAGCGAACGTGCATTACGCGAGATTTACCTTGAAGGATTCCGGATTGCTGTTCAGGAAGGCCAGCCCTGGACAGTTATGTCTTCGTACAATTTTATTAATGGTACTTATGCTTCTGAAAGCTCAGATCTGCTGACAAATATTTTAAGAAAGGATTGGGGCTTCAAAGGTTTTGTCATGACTGACTGGTTTGGCGGTAAAGATCCTGTTGCACAGATGATCGCAGGAAACGATATGCTCATGCCAGGGACACCTGATCAGGTTAAAGCTATTATCAAAGCTGTTAAGGACGGAAAGCTTGCTGAAAGTATATTGGACAGAAATGTAGAAAAAATCCTTAACATAATGCTTCTAAGTCCGCGTTTTAAAGGTTATAAGTATTCCAATAAGCCTGATCTCAAGGAACATGCAGAAGTAACCCGTCAGGCAGCCGCTGAAGGTATGGTTCTGCTTAAGAATGATAATGCCTCTCTTCCTCTTGGAACTAGTGTCAAAAATATTGCTGCTTTTGGTAACACTTCCTATGAAATTATTACAGGGGGTACAGGCAGCGGTAAAGTAAATGAAGCTTACAGTGTTTCTCTTATTGACGGGTTGCAGAATTCAGGTTATACACTTAATGAAGATCTTCATTCACTTTATGCAAACTATCTGAAACTCACAAAAGCGGGCCGGCCTCAATTGAGAGGATTTATGGCTATGATGGGTTCAAAACCAATTGAGGAATTGGCTCTCAACCAGGATATTATCAATGGAATGGCAAATGTATCTGATGCAGCAATTATCACAATAGGAAGAAACTCGGGTGAAGGAAGTGATCGTGCAAATGCAAAAGGTGACTTCCAATTAAGCGATACGGAACAACAACTCATTAAAAATGTATCTACCGCGTTTAAAGCAAAGGGGAAAAAAGTGGTTGTTTTATTGAACGTGGGAGGTGTTATTGAGACTGCAAGCTGGCGGGATTTGCCCATTTAAAGTGAAACCTGCCTACGAATTTGGATATGGTTTGTCCTATACAAATTTCACCTACAGTAATCTTAAACTCAGCTCTCCAAAGTTTACCGGTAGTATTACTGTAACTATTGAAGTTAAAAACACTGGAGCTGTTGCAGGGAAAGAGGTAGCAGAATTATATCTGTCTGCCCCTGCTGTTAAACTTGACAAGCCCTCAATTGAACTGAAAGGATTTGCAAAAACCAGGCTCTTACAACCAGGTGAATCTCAGACCTTCACTTTTGTAATTGACAGTCGCCGGCTTTCATCCTTTGATCCGGCTGTCTCTTCCTGGATCGCGGAATCAGGAAAGTATGATGTAAAAATAGGGGCATCCTCGAAGGATATAAGACTGAACGCTTCTTTCACGCTGGCTAAAGATCTTACTGTAAAAAAAGAAAGTGTATCACTCATACCAAAAGAAAAGATCAATGAATTGAAACCAGGAAAGTAATTCCAACTTTTAAAGGTTTTATTAATTATTTATCAGGCTGCCTCAATAGGGCAGCCTTTTTTTAATATAATAGCATGTCATGCTGCAACGTACTTGTTTTTTGTCCGTCTTTTGAAAGAGAAAATCAGGATAATTAAATATCTGAAGATTCTATGTCCGATTAAGAACCTATTAATTAACCTTTTAATACAATTATATTATGTTCAGCAACCTTATCAAGCATAGTTTAAGATCTTTTAAAAGACAACGTGCATACATTGTTATTAACATCCTTGGCCTTTCGATCGGGATTGCCTGCAGTCTTCTTATATCACTTTATGTAATTAATGAAGCAAGCTATGATAAATATAACACAAAGAGAGACAGGATATACAGGGCGATCCTGAATGGGAAGATAGGTGGTCAGGAAGTTACAGTAGCATCATCTCCCGCAATTATGGGATCTACAATGTTAAAAGAATTTCCGGAAATCGAAGATTTTCTGAGAATGAATGGAAGTGGTCCAACTGTTATTGAGTATAATAATCAGACCTTTACGGAAGATCATCTGGTGGAAGCAGACTCTTCATTCTTTAATTTCTTTTCGATACCTGTTTTAAAAGGCGATCCGAAAAATCTCCTGAATGCTCCGCGAAAAGCAGTTTTGTCAGAATCAACTGCAAAAAAAATATTTGGAAATGAAAATCCGATTGATAAACCAATCAGGATAGGGTCTGATTCTGTCAGATACACGGTAACAGGTGTTATGGCAGATATTCCTCAGAATTCACATTTTGAAGCAAATATTATATCATCTTTTATGACCAATCCGAGGTCCAAAAATACCGTCTGGATGAGCAACAGCTTCAGTACATACTTTCTGTTAAAACCAAATTCATCCTATAAAACTGTTGATGCAAAATTTCCTGAATTGATGTTAAAATATGTAGGTCCTGAAGTCCAGCAATTTATGGGTATTTCACTTGCCGATTTTGAAGCCAAGGGCAACAAATACAGGTTTTATCTGCAGAACCTCAGCGATATACACCTTGATACCTCCATACAGCAGGATTTTAAAGCTCCGGCTGATCCCAAATACCTTAAGATATTCGGAAGTATTGCAATCCTTATTGTGTTAATCGCTGCTATAAATTTCATGAATCTTTCAACCGCACAGGCTTCCAGGCGGGCTAAAGAAGTAGGAATAAAAAAAGTAGCAGGATCTACACGAGGTATGCTTGTTGCTCAGTTCCTATCAGAATCTTTTATTCTTTCTTTTATTTCACTTATTCTTGCCTTGATTTTTATTAAAGCAACACTTCCTTATTTTAATAATTTGCTGGGCGCAAATCTTGTCCTTAGTCTTTTCGCAAGCTGGTACACAATACCTATACTGCTTTTATTTTCAATTTTTGTTGGATTGCTTTCGGGAGGCTATCCTGCATTCTTTCTCTCTTCTTTCAATCCTTATGAAGTATTAAAGGGTAGTGTAAAAAACAGTATGCAAAACGGCAGGCTGAGAAGAGTCCTTGTTGTTTTTCAATTCGCTGTTTCAATTCTTCTTATTGTCGGCACTATGATAATGTACCGACAGATAAAATATATGCTGAACAAGGATGTGGGATTTAATAAAGAACAATTAATCGTTATTAACAGGGCTGAGGCACTTGGTACTAAAATGAAGTCCTTTAAAGAGACTGTGAAGAATATTCCGGGGGTCGTAAATATTACAAGCTCTACTGCAATTCCTGGCCGTACTAATAATAATAATGGATACATGATGGAGGGAAGAAAAGACGAAACTTTTCTGATGACGACCAGTTGGGTAGATTATGATTTTCTGGAAACTTACGGTATGGCTCTTGTCTCCGGAAGATCCTTTAAAGAGTCATTTACTTCTGATAAAGATGCCTGCATAATTAATGAAAGTGCAGTTAAGGATTTTAAAATCACAGATATTGAAAAAGCAAGATTTATGGAACCCCGCGATTCAGGCAAAGTAAATTATTTGCCCATCATCGGAGTTGTCAAAAACTTTAATTATGAATCACTGCGTAACCCAATTGGGCCATATATCCTTAAATTCCAGAATGATAATATGTTATGGGGGTATATAACAGTAAGGTTGTCTGCTCAGAATTATTCAAAAACCATAATTGCCATTGAGGATAAATGGAAAGAGTTTGTATCAAATAACCCATTACAGTATTATTTTCTTGATGCTGACTTTGAACAGATGTATAAGCAGGAGAAGCAGAATGCTCAGATGGCTGTGATCTTTTCTATCCTTGCAATATTTATTGCTTCTCTTGGACTGTTCGGCCTCACATCATTCACAGTTGAACAGCGTACTAAGGAGATTGGGGTAAGAAAAGCTATGGGCTCGTCGGTTGCCGGGATTTATATCGTAATATCCAGGGAGGTGATTATACTTGTTTCAATTTCAGCCATTATTGCCTGGCCAATTATTTATTATATCGCGGGTAAATGGCTTGAGGGCTTCTATTACAAAATAAACCCGGGTGTTTTCAGTTTTGTGGCAGGCCTTGGTATTGCTCTCGGTATAGCCATCATCACAATCAGTTATCGTATTATGAGAGCAGCCATGGTCAATCCTGCCCAATCACTTAAATACGAATAATATTGCGGTGCTCTGCACCTGAGATGTTATTTGTTGGTATTATATTAGCTGAGTTTCTGGTTCCAGCGTACAGTAGTTTGTGGGATTATATGAAGATTGAACTAACTTTCACAAAATATATTTTCTTCTGGATATTTCTCATTTTGCTTTTATTGATTACAGGATTTATATCAGGTGTTTACCCTGCAATGTATGTAAGTTCATTTAAAGGCTGCACTCAGAAACCCTGTTGATTCACTAAGGTACGAGTAATTACCTCCAAATGGGGGCAAATTTCTCTAGTACATTTTATTAATAAGTTGTCCTATTTCATCGCGTTTCTTCAATGGAAAGCTATGGCATTTCCCATCTCTTGTAACAACGTTTAGACCTTTAACTGAGAATAGTCCTTTGCTGAAGTAAATAACCTCTCGTATATTATCAAAGAGTATCTCAAGGTTGAATCTATCTGTCTCTTCATCCAGAGTTTTAAAATACAGCCGCTGGTTTGTAATTATCAGCTTCCCTTCCACAGTATTGCTGTCAATAACCTGATTTGTGTCACCGGCTTTAAGAACAACCTCATTCGCATATAATTTGACTGTCATGGCTTTTCTTATTTGTGCTTACCTTAAGCTATTAATATTCTATCCTTTGATTCTCTTATTTTTTACAAAGACGAATGACACCGAAAAATGTTGCATGAGAAAGATGGAATTGATGACATTTACATTTAATAATTTAT
>JADGPT010000137.1 GCA_017882345.1 Bacteroidales bacterium | reverse complement strand
TTCAAAGCCGGTTTTAGCATTTGAAAAGACGGAATTTACCAGTTCGTTGAATATTTGGGTATTACCCGAGAAAATCAACTGTCCAAGCGCCACAAGAAATCCGATAATAAAGAATGCAATCCAGATGTAGTTTAAGGCCATGTTGATAGTTTGGGTTGCTAAGATAATTATAATAGAAGACAAAAGGCAAAAGGCAAAATAATGTTTCGCGTTCTTCTTTACTTTTGTCTTTTGTCTTTTCTTGACTCTGTGCCCTGAGCTCTGTGCTCTGTGCCATTTAGTTTCGCGTTTATTGTTTGGACTTTTTCAGACTTTGCTATTAATCCTATTTTATTTACATTTGTCTGCACAAATCAAAAAAAATGGCACGATTTACAAGAATAGATGTGGTCCTTAAGATGCGTGAAGCAGGTATTGTACCTATCTTCTACCATAAAGATCCGGAAATATGCAGAAATGTAATCAAAGCATGCTTTGAAGGCGGGATTAAAGTCTTTGAATTCACAAATCGTGGCGATTATGCACATGAATTATTCAGTGAGCTTAATAAATGGGCCGAAAAAGAGGTCCCGGGTTTGATAATGGGTGCAGGATCAATAGTTGATGCCGGAACTGCTTCCTTATATATACAGCTTGGTGCAAACTTCATTGTTTCACCGATACTTAACCCGGAGATGGCAAAAGTATGCAACCGCAGAAAGATTTTGTGGACACCCGGTTGTGGAACGCTCTCAGAAATAAATTATGCCGAAGAGCTGGGCGCCGAGATAGTTAAAATATTCCCGGGCTCATCTGTAGGTGGACCAGATTTTGTCAGAGCGATCAAGGGACCCTGCCCCTGGACAAGCATAATGCCTACCGGTGGAGTTGAACCAACCCTCGGGAATTTAACAGAATGGTTTGATGCAGGTGTAACCTGTGTCGGTATAGGTTCAAATCTTATTACAAAAGAACATATCCTCAAGAAAAACTGGTCGGGTCTTACAAAAAGGATTACAGCCGCAGTTAAGGTAGCAAGAATGTTCCATGTGGATTAACTCCGGATGCAATTATCTTTGCTTCAGCCTAATTCCCACTACCATTCCTGACATCAATTCCCCGGCGCTCTGTAAAGTTCAATATTGGAAATGAGCGGACATGCTTTTGATTTACTGAATGTTATTTTAATTTCAGAGGCTTTTATAACTGGAAATTTCCGTATTATTTTATGCCCTATAGTAGTTCCGTCAATTAATTTTATCCATTCACCCTTACTAAAAGCTGAAACCTGAAATTCCTGAACTCGTTGTCCCAGTTTTATATATTCCTGAAGTACTATTCTGTTCACCTCTGTTTCCGTAGTCAGATTGACAATTATATCACCCGTAGTTTGGGACTTATCTGTTGTCCAGTAAGTTTCAGGCTTTCCGTCATTTACATTTGAAGCTCCATACCCTCTTCCCCTGAAGGATGTGGAAACTACTGCCTTCCCTTTAGCGAGATCTTTTTCAAATTCTTTTTTTAGCAATTCCCTGAAACCCAGTAGGGATTTGATATCATTTTCATGCAGAAGACCTCTCCTGTCGGGCGGTACATTCAGAAGAAGATTGCTGTTACGTCCTACTGAAGAGTAATAAAGTTCCATCAGGTTCTCAGGCGATCTGACAAGTGAATCCTGGTTCTGATGATAGAACCATCCGGGACGAATAGAAACATCAACTTCAGAAGGTACCCAGAATTTACCATCTTCATGACCTTCTCCAAGGATTTTGGCAAAGTCACCTCCGGGATACATCTCATCTTTTTTAAGAAGACACCAGTTAGTCAGACTACCCATTCCGTTTTCATTACCAACCCAGCGTATATCTGGTCCTGCATCGCTGAACATAACTGCTGAAGGTTGTAACGCTCTTACAATCTTATGGGTATTTGTCCAGTCATAATATGTCTTATTATCAATTTTTCTGGTCTCCTTAGCCCCGCCGTAATATCCATCTCCTCCGTTAGCCCCATCGAACCATACTTCGAAAATATCACCATAATCCGCAAGAAGCTCCCGAAGCTGGCTACGGTAATAGGTCAGATATTCCGGAGTTCCATAAAATGAACTGTTCCTGTCCCATGGCGACAGATATACTCCAAGCTTCAAACCATATTCATCACAGGCCGAACGGAGTTCTTGTAATACGTCACCCTTACCATTCTTCCATATAGAATTTTTAACAGAATGATTTGTAAATTTTGATGGCCAGAGACAAAAACCATCATGATGTTTAGCGGTTATAATGATTCCTTTCATCCCTGCATCGCGTGCGACTCTTGCCCATTGCCTGCAATCGAGCTCTGCAGGATTGAAGACTGACTCCTTTTCATCTCCGTAGCCCCACTCCTTATCAGTGAATGTGTTAACAGTAAAATGGACAAACATATAATACTCCATTTCATGCCAGGCAAGTTGTCGTTCAGTAGGAACCGGGCCAAAAGCCTCGGGGGGGTTCAACTTTGAACAGGAAGAAATTGCGATAATTAAAATCAGCAAACAGAATATTTTTTTCATTGGGCAAGGTCCTTTATTCTTATGTTTCTGAATTTAACAAGTGATCCATGGCCCAGAAATCCGATATGGCCAGTCTTATTTTTTAAACCGGGGTGTTTATTGTGATCCATAGTTCCGTTGTCTCTTGGTCCGGCAATATCTCCGTCAACAATAGTAGTTCCATTCAGAATAATCTTAATCTGAGTACCTTTAGCCGTGACCTCTTCATAATTCCATTCACCAACTGGTTTGAGGAATCCTCTTCTCGCAGGAATAACGCCATATACTGATCCATGATACTGGTAAGGTTGCAGATTTGCATATTCCGGGGCAGTGTCGTCGAGTATCTGAAGTTCCATTCCCACATAAGCTGCATCGCCGGTAAGGGGAGCCCGTATGCCGAGACCGTTATTTGCAGCAGGGGTAAGCTGAAATTCAAAACGAAAAATAAAATCTTCATACTCTTTTTCGGTATAGAGGTTGCCACCTGAATCATCAACTGGCTTAATGACAATCATGCCATCTTCTGCCAGATACGACTTTTTGTTACCAACCCAGTTATCGAGATTTCTTCCGTTAAAAAGGGATATGTATCCCCCGGCTCTTTCTACCGGGGTAAGATTAAACTCCTTTTCACTTATCTCTCTTACGTATATATCTCTGAATGCCAGATCAGTACCATGTGCCTGAAGCTCAATTGGCCCGATAGGGAATATAGGATTCTTACGATCCCAATAATTTTCCATTGTGACATTATCAACAACAAGTTCTCCATTAAGCCATACAGAAACTTTTTCGCCGATCATTACAATTTTGAAACTATTCCAGTCACCGATAGGATTATCAGCAACTATGAGTGGTTTGGATGGGTTTGTCTCGTTATTATATAATCCTCCGGAGCCAACCTGTGCACCTACATCTACTCTTGAGGTATCCCATATCTGAACCTGTGGTGAACCTCTCAGATAAATTCCGCTGTCGCCTTTCCTGGTAATTTTCCAGTCCACTAACATTTCAAAATCACCATATCCCTTTACCGAACAAAGATTATCACCGGCACCATTAAACCAAATACAACCATCTTTTACACTCCAGTTTCCTGATACTTTTTTATTAGCTTCAATTTGTTTTTTTGCCAATTCGGCCGGCTTCATTTTGGCTCTTGCAACCGGATTTTCAACTAGTCCCTGCCACCCGGTAAGATCCTTTCCGTTAAACATTGGTTTAAAACCCTCATCAGCAGGCATCGCTACTAAATATTTATTTACCATCTCTTTATCGTATTCACTCTCCTGACCTTTCAGTTTCCCGACAGCACGGGTAAGGATCTCCTTTACCAGATCTCCATACATACCTGCTTTTGAATTTACTGAAGGAAGTGCGATATACATTGCAGCTTTGGCGGCTGTTGCGGAAGTTGAAGAATCTTCAAGATAACCTGAAACAAAATACAGAGACTGATATGTTTTGAGTTTTCCCAGCTCTGTAAGGATTTCACATTTACGATCAGTACTCAAAGCAAAGGGCATAATCTTTCTGAAGAGAAGCAATTTTTGTTCATCGGTCAGATCGGTTGATTTTATCTGCCTTACATAGCCTTCAAAGGCAGGTCCCTCATAAGTTTTATTTCCTGAGGCACATATCTCGAACAAGGCTGAAGATGCTGAATAATCCTTCCAGTTAGTAAGAGTCTTGAAACATACTTCACGGATTTCGGCATTTCCATTATCAAATTCCTTCAGTACTGTTTTAAGAGCTTCCCGTCCACCTGTTTTTGCCAGGACAGGAATAATTTTCTCTTTTTGAATGTTGCCATCAATTGCTTTAAGAATCGCGGAGGATCTTTTTTCAGGATCAGTTATTTTATTTGCCGCTACCCCAATGGCAGTCTGGATATCATTTATATAATCCTTATTATCTGTTACTGAGAGTAGTTCAATGAGTTTTGAGAGGTCATCTGGTCCCGCAAGACTTGAAAGCGCTTCCATTGCAGCCTTTTTTAAAGTTTCCTCAGAAGATTTAGTAAGAGGAAGCACCTCCTGGAAAAATTCATTTCCTTTATTCCAGGCCAGCAGTTCAATGGCGCTTTTCCTGGCTGCTGTAGGTCCGCTTTTCAGAACAGGTAACAGCGCTGAAATATTATCACTTCCACATACCAACATCAGCGCTGATTTTGCAGCCTCCTGATCGGATTCACCGCTAAATTTCATCATATAATCTATCAATGCCGGGATTGACTTGCTGCCACTTATTTTAACAATAGCGGCAGCTGCTTCCTTCCTGACATTTCCATCCTGATCTGACAATGAAGCAGTTAACAGTGGCAAAGCCGTCTTGTCCGCTCTTATCCCAAGCATGTTGATTATTTCAGGTCTGGCAACCGGAATTGTTTTTGGAAAATATTCAATCCATTTCTTTACGACTTCTGTTCCCGAAATTCCCAGTGTCATTCTAATTGCTGCATTTCTGTATTTATTATTTGGATGAGCAGCAGCTTTGATCAGTTCGTCCATTGCATTTATACCATGAAAGCTTACATAGATATCAAGCGCGACAGTTTTATTCTGAATTGTAACATTATCGTCGCATTTCAGTATGATGAGCTTACAGATCTTATCCATGGTTTTGATATTGCCATTCTGACCAACCACTTTCGCATAGTTAAGTAATGAAGCAGTTGCACCGGTAGTTTCCCACATGAAAGAGACCTCTGTTGCTGCTTTTAACAAAACAGGATATGCCAGTGGACTGCCACTCTGCGCGAGTGCGTTTAATGCGGAGGCTTTTATATTCAGATCAATGGTTGAAGCCCATGCAATATATTCATTTACTGCTATCTGTGATTTCATTAGTGCAAGAGTATTCATAACCGCTGCTGCACACGGAAGCTCTTTACTCTTCAGTGATTCAGCTAAAATGGTCTCTGCAGGCTTTCCGCCAACTGCAGATATTACAGCCAGTGCAGGGTTACATACTTCTTTACTCATTAGGTAGATCTTCATGGCTTCAGCAGACTGTCTCCCTCCAAACAACTGAAGTTGTTTCATGAAAAAATCTTTGACACCAAAGTCCGTGATTTCAGTTGCATAGTTGATACAAACTTTTTCCCACATCGGTTTCTCATTTTCATAATTTTTACCGGAGAGAAAACGCGAAAGACTTTCGATAGCGAACCTGGGGTGCGTATCATCGCCAGTACCGGCAGGGACTACCTGATCGCAAATCTGCTTTATTCCCGGTTCTCCGAGTGACAACATATCGACCATAAGTTTGTCAGTAAATTGTTGGTCATTGGCAGGGAGCCGGGCAAGAAGATCTGCTACCTTTGTTTCGAGAGTCCTTTTATCCTGTGCGTAAGACGACAGGGAAATCAGGAGAAGAGTAAAACTGATAATAATTATTCTTTTTATTTTCATCTTTTCAACTTTTTCAACTTTTCAACACTTCAACAAACTTAACATTTATCATATTTTCCAGGGTCCGCGCATCGGTGGATTGATGAGTCTGTTGGCTCCTTCATCATCGATAAATTGCTGTTTAAGAGGATCATATTTAAGGTTTCTTCCGAGCCTTAGTGCAATTATACCAAGATTTACTATCGAACATGATCTATGGCCATTTTCCTCATTAAGTGCGAACTTTTTTCTGGTAAGGACTGATTCTGTGAATGTTACGATTTGTGGCGCCGGATCAGGCAGCGAATCGATCAATTTTTGAATATCAGGGATATCTGACCTGAATCCTTTAAAAACTTTTCCGTGTGGCCCCTCAATATACGCAGCATCTTTATCACGGTTTTCACCATCGAGAATTATCTGGCATCCGTCGGAGTATGTGAAGGTTATTCTCCGCCATGACCCTACTGCGTCATAATGTTGCTGGGGTGCATCAATTTCAATAGTTACGGGTCCGGTATCATCCTTACCGAGTAAATACTGAACAGGGTCGAGATAGTGCTGACCCATATCTCCCAAACCACCACCGTCATAATCCCAGTAACCGCGAAATTTAGCGTGCACTCTTTCAGGATTATATGGTTTATACGGCGCAGGACCAAGCCAGAATTCATAGTCCAGTTCGGGAGGAACAGGCATTGGCTTAAGATTAGGAACGCCACTCCAATAGAACTTCCAGTCATAACCTGTTATTCCGCTGACAGTTACTTTGAGCGGCCACCCCAGAACCCCGCTATCGACAAGTTTTTTTAATGGTTTTACAGTTGTTCCCAGACCATAAAACTGATCTTTAAACCTGAACCATGTATTAAGCCTGAACATCCGTCCATTTTTCCGGACAGCTTCAATTACTTTTATTCCTTCCCCAATGGTACGTGTCATTGGCTTTTCACACCAGATATCCTTACCGGCTTCAGCGGCAGTTTTCGCAATTATACCATGCCAGTGAGGTGGTGTGGCAATATGTACTATATCAATATCCGGTCTGGCAATCAGTTCGCGAAAATCGTGGTAGCCGGAGATCTTTCCACCGGCAGCGGAGATAGCCTGATCAAGGTGAGTCTTATCTACATCACAAACTGCAAGCAGACGGGTACCTTCATAATCAAAATGGCCTCTTCCCATTCCTCCTACTCCAATAATTCCTTTGGTAAGCTGATCACTGGGAGCGGTAATCCCTGGTCCTCCAAGTACATGCCTTGGAACAATTGTGAAAGCGAGAGCAGCGGCAGCGGTTTTTTTCAGAAAATCACGTCTGCCCGTATTATCTTTTTTCATAACTTTTATTGTTTGGAAAACTTAGCATAATTTGCATTCAGGAAAAACTTTTCAGACCACAATTTGCGAATTTTTATTCAAAATACAAATTATGGCTATTATATTTTTTCAGAATCACATTATCCCCGGCAAATTCTCTCTCTTTCGAGATGTTATCTCATATATGTTAAATTATAACTATTGATCATCCTGCCTGACAATCCTGATTTACATTTCTTGTCTTTTCTTGTTCTTAAAATAATCAAATTTTCAGGAATATTTTTTTCCTGTATAGGATATAAAGGAATATCCAACCAATGGCTGTAATTGCAATCCCATTTAGAAATGAAGTCCAGGTCTCAGGGAAAAGACTAATCAATCCTCCGAAGAAAAA
>JADGPT010000136.1 GCA_017882345.1 Bacteroidales bacterium | reverse complement strand
CCAATTTCTTATCAGGAAATAGCTTACTGTCTCGATAAATCTTTATCTAAGATAGAGGCAGCCCTTTTAAACGTTCTCGAGCAGACGCCTCCTGAACTTTATGCTGATATAGTTAACAAAGGAATCTATCTGGCAGGTGGTGGCGCTTTGCTGAGAGGTATTGACAAAAGACTTACTGATAAGATCAATATCCCTTTCAATGTAGTTGAAGATCCGTTGCATGCAGTTGCAAGAGGTACCGGAGTTGCCCTGAAAAATGTTGATAAATTTCCTTTCCTGATGAGATAATCTAACGGTGTGAATGAGGAATCTGCTGAATTTTCTGACCAGATACAATAACCTGATCATCTTTCTTTTTCTTGAAGGGATAGCTTTTTATTTGCTCACAACCGGGAACAATTACCATAACTCACGCCTTTTGAATAGTGTAAGGGGGATGACTCGCGGAATTGAGGCAAGGATTTATAACACGACATCATATCTGAGTCTTCACGAGATAAATGAAAACCTGGCAGCAGAAAATGTTGCTCTGAAAAACAGTATCGGGAAATTGGTCAGAAAAGAAAATTCGCTTTTTTCTACAGTTAATGATTCTGTAAATAAACAGCAATATCTACATACTTCAGCAGAAGTAATTGAAAATTCAATAAACCGGCAAAAGAATTTTTTTACGATTAATAAAGGAGAAAGTCAGGGTATAAAAGTTGATATGGCAGTTATTTCTGCAAGTGGTGTTGCTGGAGTGATTGTTGGTTGTTCCAAAAACTATTCTGTGGCGATGTCGCTCCTTAACCTCGATTTTAAATTAAGCGCACGGATTAAATCAAATGGCTATTTCGGTTCGCTGAGTTGGGATGGCAGGGATTACAGGTATGCCATTTTAAGTGAGATACCTCAGCATGTTATTGTAAATGTCGGAGATACAATTGAAACTACCGGTTATTCGGCAATATTTCCCGAAGGAGTTATAGTTGGTACGGTGCGTGATTATGAGAAATTTGGTGGAGACTTCTATAAAATCTCTATTTTGCTCATGACGGATTTTAAAAAATTACACTTTGTGGATGTCACCGGTAATATGAAGAAAACGGAGCAACTCGAACTTGAAAAGTTATTTAAATGATCAATTCAATCTTAAGGTTTGGTCTGATATTTATTTTGCTTATACTGCTTCAGGTTTTACTATTTAACAATATCCAGTTCAGCGGATATGTTAACCCGTATGTTTATATATTGTTTATTCTTCTTTTGCCAATTGAAATACCCGCCTGGTTACTGCTTCTGTTATCCTTTGCAACCGGCCTGATTATAGATTTCTTTTCAGGCTCGCCAGGAATGCATACTTTTGCAACAGTTTTTGCCGGGTTCGTACGTCCATATATTCTGAGAATTATATCTCTCAGTGATGGATATGAATCCGGACCTGACCCATCAATGCTGGTATATGGCTTCAGATGGTTCTTATCTTATACATTACTCATAGTGTTAGTCCATCATACAACCCTTTTTTACCTTGAGGTCTTCAGGTTTGCAGATTTCTTCAGAACCTTGCTAAGAGTATTGTTAAGCACGCTGTTTTCCATCACATTTATTCTTCTGATTGAATTTTACAGGCGGGGAAAGTAATTGATTACGGACTATGAAAGATTCATTCATAAACAGGAAATATGTTATAATGGTGCTTATAGTGCTTGCATCTCTTGTTTTGTTGATCAGGTTGTTTATCATACAGGTCGTAAAAAGCTCATATAGGTTATCAGCCGACAATAATGTTCTGAGATATGTCACTCAATATCCAGCCCGCGGTCTTATCTCCGACAGGAATGGGAAACTTATAGTCTATAATCAGGCTGCTTATGATCTGATGGTTGTCCCTGCCCAGACCACAAAATTTGATACAACCGGGTTTTGTGACCTGCTTGGGATTTCATCAGATCTTCTCAGAAAACAGATGAGAATCGCCATAAACTATTCCAGACGTGCTCCCTCGGTATTTCTGAAACAGGTTTCGAATGAAACTTATGCAAAGTTTCAGGAAAAGATGTTTATGTATCCCGGCTTCTATGTACAGCCGCGCACACTTCGAAAATATTCAAAACCTGTTGCTGCACATGTTCTTGGATACGTAAGTGAGGTAGATGATGGGATTACCAGGAAAGATCCATATTATAAGTCCGGAGATTACATCGGGAAGAGCGGTATAGAAGAAGCATATGAAAAAGAGCTGCGTGGAAGACGTGGTGTAAAAATTTTTCTTGTTGATGTCTATAGCCGTATAAAAGGTTCTTATGAAGATGGGAAGAAGGACACACTGGCTATTCAGGGAACAAATATCTCTTCTTCGATAGATCTTGATCTTCAGGAATATGGAGAGCTTCTTATGAAGAACAAACGAGGTAGTATAGTTGCAATTGAGCCAAAAACCGGCGAAGTACTTACGCTTGTTTCTTCACCAAACTATGACCCGGCATTGCTTGTCGGAAGGATAAGATCAGATAACTATGCACTTCTCTCAGCTGACACTTTAAAACCTTTGTTTAACAGGGCCCTGATGGCATCATACCCACCCGGGTCCACCTTTAAACCGATAAATGGATTGATAGGATTACAAGAAGGGGTAATCACCCCGTCAACTCTTTTTGCATGCCACAATGGCTACCTTTTCATTGCTTGCCATTCACACTCTTCTCCACTTAGTCTGGTAGGAGCCATTGGTACCTCATGCAATGCATATTTTTGTCAGACATATAGAAAAGTTCTTGAAAACCCATATTATAATACTATTTCTGACGCTTACGATAAATGGAAGGGTTACCTGAATGAATTCGGCTTTAGTAACAAGCTGGGAACTGATTTTGTAAATGAACTCACAGGTTTTATTCCGACTTCGGAGTATTTTAATAAATATTATGGTAAAAACAGATGGAAAGCCCTGACTGTCATCTCAATGGCAATCGGACAGGGTGAAGTTGGCGCAACTCCGCTACAGATGGCTAATATGACCGCAGCCATAGCGAATCGTGGATATTATTTCACTCCTCATATTATAAAGTCAGTCGGGTCGGATCATACAATCGATAAACGTTTCATAACAAAGCATCAGATAAGTATCGATTCGGCAAATTTTGAGAGTATTGTTTTGGGGATGGAAGCATCTGTAAATAGTGGAGGAACCTCCACAGTAGCTGCGATGAAAGATATTATCGTATGTGGTAAGACAGGTACAGCACAAAACCCTCATGGCAAAAACCACGCGGTTTTTATCGCGTTTGCCCCTAAAGAGAATCCAAAAATTGCAATTGCAGTTTATGTGGAAAATGCCGGTTTTGGTGCAACCTATGCTGCTCCGATAGCCAGTCTGCTGATTGAAAAATACCTGAAAGGTGTAGTATCCAATAAGGTACGGGAACAAAGCATGCTTAACCTAAATCTAATGCACTAGTGGATCGCAGTAATAATATCTGGAACAGGATCGACAAGATTTCCCTAATCTTGTTTTTACTTCTTATTGTTATGGGGTGGGTCAATATTTATGCTGCAGTTTATAATGAAGAGCACTCAGGTTTGCTGGATATGTCACAACGTTATGGGAAGCAATTTATCTGGATAGCCGCATCCCTTGTGATTGCTATTTTTATAGTAATTATCGATAACCGGTTTTATTTCTTTTTCTCCTGGTTCATTTATGGTGCTTGTATGCTGCTTCTGATTCTTGTGATAATTGTCGGCAAGGAAATAAATGGTGCAAAATCGTGGTTTGAATTGGGAGGTTTTAGTCTTCAACCGTCTGAAATGGCTAAGTTTGGAACCGCACTTGCCCTCGCGGGTTATCTAAATACCAAGAGACAGGAATTGACACAATTTTCAGTGATACTTCCGGCGTCTGCAATAATTCTTTTCCCGGCACTTCTAACAGCATTACAGCCTGATATGGGGTCATCAATTGTATATTTTTCATTATTTATTGTCCTCTTCAGGGAAGGGATGAGCCCATATATATTTTTTTCAGGGTTACTTATGGCAGTTCTGTTTTTTCTTACTCTTCTTACGAACAATCTTTATCTTACAATTGCATTAATAGGTATTTCAGTTTTTCTTGTCTGGTTTGCTACACGAAAATGGAAATTGGTATTCCTGGGAACTGTTATATTCGTTTTTATTGCCGTAATTTTGTATTTGCTTGATCATTATGTTTTTAAATCCATTGGTAATGAGCTGGTCATATTTATCTCCCTGATTCTTTCAGGTATAGTTTACGCCATTTATATCTATAATAAGAGAGCTGTGTCTGTCTTAATAATATATCTTTTTCTGGTATGTAGTACCATCTTTATTAATTCTGTTGATTACACATTTAATAATTTTCTTCCCACTCATCAGAAGGATAGAATAAACATTCTGCTTGGGTTGAAATCAGATCCACATGGAACAGGATATAATGTCAACCAGTCAATAATCTCCATAGGTTCAGGTGGATTTCATGGCAAGGGATTTCTGCAAGGCACCCAGACCAAGTTCAAATTTGTTCCAAAACAAAGTTCAGATTTTATTTTCTGTACAATTGGAGAAGAATGGGGTTTTCTGGGTTCGGGTATAGTAATCGGGATTTATTTGTTTCTGCTTCTGAGACTCATCAAACTTGCTGAACGACAACGGTCGGACTTTTCAAGGATTTACGGATACAGTGTTGTTTCAATCCTGTTTACTCATATTTTTTTAAATATCGGAATGGCAATCGGTCTTGTACCTGTGATAGGGATTCCATTACCTTTCTTAAGCTATGGAGGGAGCTCTTTATGGGGATTTACTATTCTTTTGTTTATCTTTTTGAGACTGGATGCAAGCCGTACTGAGTATCTTATATGATCAGAATGGTATTGTTATCCTGTGTGAAATTTCAATACCAAAATCTTTTTCAACGTAATCAATAAGTTGTGGGAAAAACTCCATGAAATCATCCTGAAGTGAATAATAATTCTTTTTTAGTGCATGCATGGCAAATCGTGTCTCGTTCGGAAGAGTTGAGCGCTTACTCAGTGTATTTAAAACGTGCCGGATCCCGTTTATTGTCTGATATGATTCAATCCAGTTGTTTATAATAAAGAAAGGCATCATTTCTCTGACATTTTCAGGCATGATTTCATAGTTGTTCACCAGCGCCCTGTAAAAATTATAAGTAACACTCTCAAGAGGTCTTCTGGAGAAAAAATCCCATTCCCTGGTAAGAAAGTGATCATAAATTATATCAGTAATGACTCCTGAATATTTATGATATTTCCTGGTAAAAAATATCTTACTACGGTGAACCACAGGATGACGGTCGGTGAAACCATCTATATGACGGTGCAAAATGATGCCTTTTCTGATAAGTTCGGGGTATTTTAGATAATCGCGCCCTTTTACATAATCACCTATGTAATTGCCAATGATTATTTTATCAGAATCACCTGAAAGATATATGTGAGCCAGCACATTCATAACATGACATAATAGTACAAAGAATTTGCCATATACCTTCTCTTATTGAAAACATTTTCTTTAACATGTTTTCAGAGCATACCTAAAATAACAATAACAGATTATGTATCAAGAAATTAGAGCATAGAATAGGCATTTTAAAAAATACCCTGAAATGCTCGGAATTTTGGTATGCAAATTATACATTTGTTGCTTCATTTTAAAATGAAAAATCATTTCGGGAAATAAATTTCAAATAAACTAAGGAGGATTTATGACTAAGAAAAATGTCATCATAATTGGTGCAGCAGGTCGCGATTTTCATAATTTCAATACTTGCTACAGAGATAATGATTATTATAATGTTGTTGCATTTACAGCAGCCCAGATACCCGATATTGACGGCAGAAAATATCCGAAAGAGCTCGCAGGCAAATTATATCCCGATGGGATACCTGTTTTTGCTGAAAAAAACCTTCCGGATCTCATAAAGAAATATAAAGTTAATGATTGTGTATTCTCATATAGCGATGTTCCTTACCAGAAAGTGATGTCAGTAAGCGCAATTGTAAATGCGGCAGGAGCGAACTTTGTATTGCTCGGACCATCTGATACCATGGTTAAAAGCACCAAGCCTCTTATTGCTGTTGGCGCTATTCGTACCGGATGCGGTAAAAGCCAGACATCCAGAAAAATAATAGAACTTCTTATGGCAAAAGGGTTGAAAGTGGTAGCTATACGCCATCCGATGCCTTATGGTGATCTGAATGCTCAGAAAGTACAACGTTTTGCTGATGTTAAAGATCTTAAAAAACATAAATGTACCGTGGAGGAGATGGAAGAGTATGAACCACATGTTGTAAGAGGAAATGTCATTTATTCCGGAGTTGATTATGAAGCAATTCTTCGTGCTGCTGAAAAAGACCCCTCTGGTTGTGATGTTGTCCTATGGGATGGTGGCAATAATGACTTCCCATTCTACAAATCCGATCTTATGATAACAGTTGCTGATCCTCATCGTGCCGGTCATGAACTTAGATACTACCCTGGCGAAGTAACTCTCAGAATAGCAGATGTAGTTGTAATAAATAAAATGGACACTGCTGCTCCTGAAGCAATCCAGATCGTCAGAGAAAGCATTGATAAGGTTAACCCGAAAGCAATTGTTATCGATGGCGCTTCTCCAATTAAAGTAGACGATTCATCTTTAATCAGAGGAAAAAGAGTGCTTGTCGTTGAAGATGGCCCGACTCTTACTCACGGTGAGATGAAACTTGGTGCAGGTGTTGTTGCAGCTCGCAAATTCGGCGCCGCAGAACTGGTTGATCCTCGTCCGTATACTGTTGGCAGACTGAGTGAAACCTTCAGGCTTTATCCGAATATCGGAACCCTTCTGCCTGCTATGGGTTATGGTGATCAACAATTAAAAGACCTTGAGACTACAATCAACAATACTGATTGTGATAGTGTTATAATAGCTACTCCAATTGATCTGAACAGGATTATCAAGATCAGGAAACCAAATACCAGGGTTTATTATGATCTTCAGGAGATTGGCGAACCTAATCTATCTCAGGTCATTGATGATTTTGTTAAGAAGCATAAACTCAACTAATTTTACGATACTTCTCAACCCTAACACCTTTAATAACACCCTTCCAGTTTAAACCGAAACCAAAATCATAGCTGTTTCCTTCTGAATCGAGATGGCATGTCATATCATAAGGTACATCCTCTTTCTGGTTCTCCACGATTTTCATATCAACTGGCATTTGCATCGGTAACAAGCCTGAAGGTTCTGCAGCACCTGTTAGAATATCAAGGATTGCCTGATCCTGCACGTCAAAGGTAACCACTATAGCATCAGCCTCACAGCTGGCTAAAGACAGTGTTGCTGCCAAAGATATAATGAGATATAAGGAAATTTTAGGCTTTTTCATATTGGGTAGAATTGGATTAATATTGTGATGATTTATTATGGTCCTGATCTTGAAGATTTTATTTAATTGTTGCGAAAAACTGCCTGACCTTCTCAATAAAGATAGCAGTTTATAAATAATATTATTTTATCCTTTTTTCTCTAATTTATTACCCACTTTCCCTGCCTGCCGGCTACCCTTTATACACATCTATTTTATTATATTGGTATATAGGCAGTTATGAAAATTGTTAATATCAGAGAATAATGCCGGAGGCATTTAATTCCAATAGCCACGGTAGCGTCCGTGGTCGAAGCATAAGTTGATCTATCAACCCCG
>JADGPT010000135.1 GCA_017882345.1 Bacteroidales bacterium | reverse complement strand
AATAATTAAGGTAGGGATACCTGCAAATACTTCAGCAACAATAATTCTGCCGACCGGAAGCCAGGATAAAGTTACTGAAGGTGGAAAGGCATTATCGCTCAATTTATATCTGAAAGATATCAAGACTGTCGATAATAAGCTTACTCTGCAAGCCGGTTCAGGGAACTATACCTTTGAAATTGCAGAATAAATAAAGAAGAATTGACTATTCGGTCCGAAGCGTTAACAGGGTTAATGCTTCGGACTTTCAATTTTCTTCAGTATCAAGATGTTACTATCAATAGCAGATCTCTGACAAATTCCTGACAAATAGTTATAATTTTACAGGCCGAAAAGACATTTACAGTTAACTGTCTATATTAATGTTAAAATGAGTTTTTTTGATAACCATCTGGGGGAATTTGCTGCACTTCTTACCGCGTTTTTCTGGACAATTACTTCAATTGCGTTTGAGTCCGCCAGCCACAAAATAGGATCAGTTGCTGTTAATATCCTCAGACTTATCATTGGGTTTGCCTTCCTCAGCGTTTTCACTCTGATACGACGGGGTATTATATTACCAGTTGATGCCACCTGTGAAAACTGGATATGGTTATCTCTGTCAGGACTTGTTGGATTTGTCTTCGGAGACCTGTTCCTATTCAAATCGTACACTATGATAGGTTCCAGGTTCTCAATGCTGATCATGACACTTGTCCCTCCTGTCACAGCCTTTTTCAGCTTTCTTATTCTTGGAGAACGGCTGACTTTGTTTCATTATCTTGGGATGACTCTGACATTTTCAGGAATAGCTATGGCAATATTCAGCCGACCAGGTAAAGGGGAAAAGCTTTCTTTAAAACTTTCACCAAAAGGAATCCTTTATGCATTCGGCGGCGCTGTCGGACAGGCTCTGGGTCTCGTATTGAGTAAGTTTGGGATGAAAAGCTATGATCCTTTTGCTGCAACACAGATCAGAATTATTGCCGGGATATTCGGATACACAATATTGGTAACTATTCTTTCCCGCTGGGGAAGTGTTATAAATGCAACTCACAATAAATCAGGTATGATGTTAACAAGTCTGGGAGCCTTCTTTGGACCGTTTCTTGGTGTTTCATTTTCACTGGTTGCAATTAAATATACTGAGGCGGGTATTGCTTCAACCATTATGGCGCTGGTTCCGGTATTCATAATTCTCCCTGCAGTTGTATTATTTAAACAGAAAGTTACAATACCTGAAATTCTTGGTGCAATTGTCAGCGTTGCCGGTGTTGCCCTCTTTTTTCTGTAGTTCAAATTAGAAAGTTATGGCTCCTGAAGAACTTAAAAACCGGAATATTGAAAGTGAATTCATCTATTCAACCTCACGAAGCAGCGGGCCGGGTGGTCAGAATGTCAATAAAGTAAGTTCAAAAGTTGAGTTGCGGTTTAACCTGCTGTTTACCTCATGCTTTTCAGAAAAGGAAAAAGAAATAATCTTCCGGAAATTAAAGAACAAGATCAATAAGGAGAGCGAAATTATAATGGTATCACAATCTGAAAGAACTCAGTTAATGAATAAAACTGTTGTAACCGAAAAGTTCTACAATCTTGTATCAATAGCTCTTACAGTGCAAAAGCAACGCAGGCCAACCAGACCGACTTTATCGTCAAAAATCAAACGGCTTGACTTAAAGCACAGCAGGGCAGTTATTAAAAAATTTCGAAAAGATTCAGGAGAAGCAATTGATTAAGTCCATAAAATACGAACAAAACCGGATATTGAATGTTACTGGTAAGTAAATGAAAGTTGTAAAAAAATCTCTTTTTAGTGTAGTAAAAATTGGGCACGATTATTGAAATTAATCGTCATTGAAATTTCCATGTATATAAAAACAGCTTTCAAAATAAATTAATGGATAAGTTTTAAGATGATTCGAAATATTTATATCAAAAAAGTACCAAATTTATTTTTAAAATTTATCTGTTCAGGATATAATATAATGTATTATTAATCAATACTATATAGCTGATGCAAGCTGTACAAAAAAAATCGATTGTTAATAAAATGCCAATAGTGTTAATATTTATGATGACTGAGTGATACATTGTATTTATAGTTTATATATTTTCGTGACAAATTATTTTGATAAACAGTATTAATTTAAAACAAACAAACTAAAAAGAAAGGTGAAAATTTTCATCATCCGTTATGAACGCTAACAATAATGAGGCTACGACTCTCCACGGAGAGAGTCGCCTTGTGGGTTGCTCTTCTGATGAAGAGCCTGGCGCGAAAACCACGATTTTTTCGCAAAACGAAATCCCAACTACGTTAGTTAGCAACCGAAGTTCGGTGTTCATGCACCGCTACTTCCCCCTAACGACTATCGACTCCTGGAATGATTGGAAATGGCAACTTCGGAATGCTATCTCCAGCATCGAAGACCTAAAGAAAATCATGAAATTATCCGAAAAGGAGATTATGGCACTTAATAATCTTAAAGGCCGTCTTCCACTCAGAATCACTCCCTATTTTGCTTCATTGATTTACAACAGCAAACCATCGAATCCTTTGCGTCGCAATGTGATTCCTGTTGTTGAAGAATTACTGGAAACAAGTAGCGAACAATCTGATCCTCTTCACGAAAAATCATTTTCTCCGGTTAAAGGAATTGTTCATAGGTATCCCGACAGGGTTTTATTTACAGTTACCCAGGTCTGTTCAAATTATTGCAGATATTGTACCCGTTCACATTCTGTTGGCAGACTTGATAAACTTGGAAGACAGGATTATGAAAAGGCATTTAATTATATAGCCACTCATAAAGAAGTCAGGGATGTCCTTATCAGCGGTGGCGATCCACTGACTTTAAATGATGAAACTCTCGATTACATCCTCTCCAATATCCGGAATATTGAGCATGTTGAAATAATCCGAATCGGAACAAGAGTTCCTGTGGTTCTTCCCCAGCGAATTACCGACAATTTGATAAATGTTCTAAAAAAATATCACCCGCTTTTTATCAGTCTGCACTTTTCTCATCCTGATGAGATAACGGATGAATGTGCTAAAGCCTGTAACAAACTGGCCGATGGAGGTTTTCCTCTTGGAAGTCAGACAGTGCTTTTAAAAGGTATAAATGATAATGTTCCTACAATGAAGGAACTTATGCATAAGTTGTTAAAGATAAGGGTAAGACCCTATTATCTTTATCAATGTGATTTAATACCAGGATCAGGACATTTCAGAACTACTGTCAAAAAAGGCCTTGAAATAATAAAAGGGCTCATAGGCTTCACAAGTGGTTATGCAGTTCCTACTTTTGTTGTAGACGCTCCCGGTGGTGGAGGAAAAATTCCGTTGCTTCCAAATTTTGTTGTTGAACATAATGAGGAACGGATAGTACTTCGTAACTACAAAGGTATATTATGTGAATATCCTGAAAAATAGAGCCTATAGATGAAAGTTGGTTTAACGTATGATCTGCGGTCATGGTATATTGACCGTGGATACTCCATGGATGAAACTGCCGAATTTGACAAGCAGGAAACAGTCGATGCGCTTGAAAATGCATTGAAGCAGATGGGTTATGAAACAGAGGCGGTAGGCAATGTTTTTCAGTTGATTGAAGCCCTTTCTGCAGGGAAAAGATGGGATATTGTTTTTAACATAGCCGAAGGATTATATGGCGATGGCAGAGAATCGGTAGTTCCTGCTATTCTCGACCAGTATAAAATACCTTATGTATTCAGTGGCCCGGTAATAATGGGTTTGTCACTTAATAAGCACCTGGCAAAAATGGTGGCAGCAGCTTCCGGAGTTCCTGTTAGTCCTGGGTGTCTGATTACTGATCTAAAAGATATGGATAAATGCAATCTCAAATATCCTCTCTTTGTTAAACCTGTATCTGAAGGAACGGGTAAAGGAATTACCGAAAAAAGTCTGGTTAATACCCCGGCAGAACTTTTAAAGATGGTTGAATGGATCCTTTTGGAATTCCGGCAACCGGCACTTGTTGAAGAGTATTTACCAGGGAGGGAATTCACTGTAGGAATAGTCGGATATGGTGATGAAGCTCAAGCAATTGGCGGGATGGAAGTAATGACAATCAATAATCTGCCATATTCCGTTGAGGTAAAGGAGAATTATCAGAATTATTGTACATACAAACCTCTTGATGCGGATATAACCGATGAATGCAAATCAGTCGCGCTCAGAGCCTGGAAGGCATTGGATGCAGTCGATGCCGGCAGAGTAGATCTAAAAGCCGATCGTAACGGAAAGATATGTTTCATCGAAGCAAATCCATTAGCCGGTTTAAACCCGGTTCATTCTGACCTGCCAATTTTATCGCGAATGTATGGTATTGAATACCAGACATTGATGGAGATGATTATGAAAGCGGCTATCAAGAGGATCAAAGCCTAGCAGGATAAATGTTTTTGTTTTAGCATAGAGCGGAGGAATTATGAGGAGATGTTGTATTATTTATAATGAACCCCAGCAAGGTGCATTAGCTGACGAACTCGATGTACTTGATCAGGTTGCTCATATTGAACAACACCTGCTGGAGCTTGGAATATCAGTATATAGAAAAGGTATCACAGCGCAATTTATGTCTGAGATTGCAGAATTGGTAAAAGAAAAGCCTGATTTTGTTTTTAACCTTGTCGAGTCGATAAATAACAAAGGGGAACTGATTTACTTTGTTCCGGCACTGCTGAATTTAAATTCCATCCCCTACTCAGGTAATTCACTTGAAGCAATATTTCTGACAAGTAATAAAACTATCTGCAGTAAAACTATGAAAAATGCAGGTATCAATAATCCTCAATCATACCTTCCTTCACAAATTAAATTACTTAAACCCGGAAGAAAATATATCGTCAAACCAATATGGGAAGATGGTTCTCTGGGAATTACCGATAAGTCAGTATTCGAATGCAAACCAGGTTTTGAGGAAAAGTTTAAAGGACTTGATGATTCACACTGGTTTATTGAAGATTTTATTGATGGCAGGGAATTTAATATAAGCGTATTAGCAGGGAAAGATGGTCCGGAAGTGTTACCTCCTGCAGAGATAGTATTCATAAACTATGATGCCAACAGACCGAAGATCATTGATTTTAAAGCTAAATGGGAAATGGAAAGTTTTGAATATATAAATACTGTCAGAGAGTTTCCGGGGAATAAGCTTAACAATCAATTGGTATCAAACCTGAGAAAAGCGGCGCTCTCATGCTGGAATCTATTTGATTTAAAAGGTTATGCCAGAGTTGATGTCAGGACTGACAGTAATGATAATGTATTTGTAATAGATATAAATGGAAACCCTTGTATTTCACCTGATGGCGGATATATCGCCGCTACAAGAGAAGCAGGATATCCCTTTACTATTGTATTACAACGAATTATTGATGATTTGAATTAGATGAAAGGGCTCTATACAGTATTGCTGCTTGTTATGTCAAATACCTTCATGACAATTGCGTGGTACGGACATCTCAGGTTACGCACCATAAGCAGGTTTGCTACAATGAGTCTTTTTGCAGTAATATTACTAAGCTGGGGAATAGCTTTTTTTGAGTATAGTCTTCAGGTACCTGCAAACAGAATAGGCTACAAAGAAAATGGCGGACCCTTTTCCCTTATCGAGTTAAAAGTAATTCAGGAAGTGATATCTATACTCGTATTCACAGGTTTTACTCTGATTGTTTTTAAAAATGAACAATTCCGGATGAACCATCTGATCGGATTTATATTTCTGATTCTTGCAGTATATTTTCTTTTTAAGAGGTAAGAATTATTTTATCAGGTTAGCATTATAATATTGTGGTTTCCCTGTTACCTCATCTCCCAGCCAGGGTGGTTTTTCAAAATATTCATCTTCTGAATGAAGCTCTATTTCGGCAACAATGAGACCTTCATTCTTTTCGTGAAAAACGTCAATCTCAAATGTATGCTTTCCTGAAGGTACAAGATACCGTGACTTAACAACTCTTCCCGGCAGACAAATATTCATCATTTCCGTGGCATCCCTGACAGGAATCTCAACTTCCCATTCACTTCTGGTTATTGAATTCTTCTGAGGTCTGGATTTTACAGTAAGAAATGCCTTGTCATCAGCTATCCGGAGTCTGATGGTTTTATCGGGATCTATTGAAAGATAAGATTGAATTATTTTTATCTCTTTGACAGCCAGATGCCTGAATTCACTTTTCACAAGAAACTTGCGTTCTGTCTCTGTTGCCATTTTTTATTTCAAAGTTAAGCATTAAATCTAAGGATGAGGTTGAGGTTAAGGTTAAGGTTAAGTATTTCTCAGCCTTAGCCTCAACCTTAACCTTTTTTATTAATTTAGCAAAATACAGGTATTTTCTAATTTATATTAACCAGAAGAAATGGATGTTAAGATTGATCCGGCATGGAAGTCAAAACTTCAGGAAGAATTTGGAAAGGAATACTTTCTCAGACTTGCAGAATTTGTAAAAGAAGAATATAAGGCCAATACAATCTATCCTCCGGGAAGCCTGATTTTTAATTCTTTCAATCTTTGTCCTTTTCAGAATGTAAAGGTCGTAATAATCGGACAGGATCCTTATCATGGTCCGGGGCAGGCACATGGCCTCTGTTTTTCAGTAAGAGAAGGCGTTGATATTCCTCCCAGCTTAATTAACATCTTCAAAGAAATTGAATCGGATATTGGCATTAAAAGACCAACAGACGGTAATCTGGAGCGGTGGGCTTCGCAGGGCGTTTTGTTACTGAATGCAACACTGACTGTCAGGGCACATCAGGCTGGGTCGCATCAAAAAAAAGGTTGGGAACAGTTTACGGATAGTGTTATAAGTAAACTAAATTCTGAAAAACAGAATATTGTTTTTTTCCTGTGGGGCGCCTACGCTCAGAAAAAAGGTGAAGCTATTGACAGATCAAAACACCTCGTGTTAGAATCAGTACACCCCTCTCCTCTTTCAGCCTCGCGTGGTTTCTTCGGGAACAAACATTTCAGCAGATGCAATAATTATCTTACAGCGCACGGCATCGAGCCAATAAACTGGCAATAAACCTATTAATAAAATTTCTATAGCCTATAAAGCCTCTAACGCTTTTATAGCATTCCCCACTGTTCCTTCCAGCTCAGCATACTCTTCAAAACCAACCGATAACCTGATCATTCCGGGTTCTGGATATTTAGTTGGCCACACTGCTTCAACAGGCATCAGTATTGTATGCGGGTCGCCTAATGTTGGAATCAGTTTTATTTTTTCTGACACCAGTTTAATGAATTTATCTCTCCGTCCCCTCTTTTCAGTTTCATTTTTTCCATCAAAATCAAATGTTATCATTGCTCCAAATCCCTTCCCGCTAAAAAGCTTTTCAGCGATATTGTGAGTGGAATGGCTTTTCAATCCCGGAAACCACACTTTTTTAATAACAGGAACTTTATTAAGGTATTCCGCCAGCTTTAAAGCGTTACTGCATTGGCACGAGAACCGGAGTTCAAATGACTGTATCTGTGTCTGCAATCTGTATGCATCATCGGGAGAGAGCATGTGCCCGACAAATTTCCTGTACTCGATAGCAGATTGCATAATCTTTTTGTCATTTCCGCAGATCACGCCGGCAGTCAGGTTACCATGACCTGAAAAATATTTTGTTGCACTGTGAATTACAATATCAACACCTTTGTCCAACGGTTTATAAAGCCAGGGTGTTGCAAATGTATTGTCAATAATAACCTTCGATCCATGTTTTTTTG
>JADGPT010000134.1 GCA_017882345.1 Bacteroidales bacterium | reverse complement strand
GTTGCTCCTGTAATAATTGCCTTAATTTTCATTTTATTCTTTATAACACTTACAATTCTATTATCACATCAAAAGGTACGATTTTTTTAAGCGTCTTCATCGTATCTATTATACTTATTTTTTGATTATGATCAACCGACCTGTTGGAAACGACAATTGATTCATTGGTAGAGTCATGGAAAATGATTTTTAATATATACGAAAAATATCCGCTTTTGCTCTCTCTGACTCTCGTTGCGGGGATATGCCTTTGATCAGCCAGATATTTTTGCAATATATGAAAAACAGGATAACCAGACAAGTAATATTTTTATATATTCGGAGGGTGAATAATTAACATTCAACTGCTTGAAAACAATCATAAATAAATCACAGACACTCTTCGAATTTCTTACTGAAAGGCATCCGGGTTCTCCAAGGACCCGGATAAAAAAATTATTACAGAGCGGAACTGTAAGGGTGAACAATACATCAATCACCCTGCATTCTTACCAATTGAGTCCGGGGGACACCGTTGATTTCGGCCCACGAGCCGGAATAGCCACAAAAGCCAGTCTTCCTTTTCCTGTTTTATATGAAGACCAGCACGTTATTGTTATTGATAAACCTGCAGGTATAAATACATCAAGTATCGATGGGAGTACAAGTATTCAATGGATTATATCAGAGTTTTTGAAGAACCTGAGTAAAGGATCAGTAAGGACATATGTTGTACATCGACTTGATAAAGAGGTCTCGGGAGTTCTCTTACTTGCTAAATCGGAAAAGGCAATGGATATAATAAAAGAGAAATGGGAAAAGACCGAGAAGCATTATTATGCATTAGTTGAAGGGAAACCTGAAAATACTGAAGGCACTATAAAAAGCTGGCTGGTTGAAGATAATGCTATGAAGATGCATTCTGTAAGTGATACGGCAAAAGGCAAACTTGCAATCACAAATTTTAAAACCATAAGAAATATAGATAATTATACACTCCTGGATATAAGTACTGAAACAGGACGGAAAAACCAGATAAGAGTACATCTCTCAGATATTGGCTGTCCGATAGTGGGGGATCGTAAATATGGCGCTTCAACTGATTTTATTCGTCGTGTCAGACTTCATGCCTGGTCAATTTCATTTCCGCATCCGGGAACCGGCGATATGATTACTGTTGAATCACCAATGCCAGATAACTTTTTGTCATTAAAAGCAAAGGATGAGAAATATAAATAGAACATTTAAAATTTTAGCTCAATCAAAAGCAATTCAGCCCGGTGTTCATTACAATTACAAATTCATGCTATTATTTGTTGTACGGATCTGTGTGATCAGGAACACCGGAGGTGTTCCATAAATTATAGCTGATGAATATTGCAGATATATATGAACCCCGGAGGGGTTCCACATACATTATTTAACGAATGCTATGACAATAATTGCCTCAGAATTGGATTCATTTTTTATTCTGTAATTACCGGCTGCAGCAGGAATCACAAAAGTTTCAGCATAACTGAATTTTTGAGAAAAACCATTTGCCGTTTCAACAAGTATACTACCTCCTTCTACCAGGTTTAAAACATGACATTTACCTTTAGTTTCTATCTCAATAACCGCTTTAAAGTGATACCTGTGAACATCATATAAATGAGTATCAAATGTGGGTAGATGGTAGAGCTGCCAGTCTTTACCTTTATCTAGAAGAACCGGTTTTGAAATTAGTTTTTCCTTCACATAATCACCTTTACGATCGAAAAAGAGGTTATCCATTCCTCGACTGATATTTAAAGGTCTTGGTTTTCCATCGAGATCAAGCCGGAGCCAGTCGTACATTTTGAAGGTAAATATATAAGGAGTGGAGCTTATTTCCAGCACAAGATTGTTTTTACCTGATCCATGTATGGTACCGTAAGGAATCAGGAACAAATCATGTTTTGAAGCCTGATGTTTCTGTACAAACTTCTCAATGTCGACAGGTTTTGATTTGCTAATGCTTTCACCCAGTTTTTTCCTGAATTCTGATGGAATGATATCTTCCTGAAAACCAAGATATACAACTGCGTTATCTTTAGTATCAAGTATGTAATAAGTCTCCTCCTGAGTAAAGTCCTCACCGAAATGTTTTTTCGTATATTCCGGACGGGGATGACATTGTACAGAAAGATTCCCTCCGTCAGATGTGTCAAGAAAATCGAAACGTATCGGGAAATCTGTACCGAACCGATTATAGCAGTCGCCAAGAACTGCTTTTGCTTCCTGGAACATCAGGAAGTCGAATGACACTTCGAGCATTTTTCCTGAACTTTCAAACAGCAGGCCATTTTCCGGGACAATCAATTCGAATGACCAGGCATAATTTGATACATTCTTATTAAGGCCTTCAATATGATTCATGATCCAGGAGCCGCCCCAAACACCAGGTTCAAACCAGGGACGCACTCTGAAGACATTATGACTCATTACTGATAATGTATTCCTAAGAAGATCCCCGCTCATCCAAACAGGTTTTCCCGGATTTTGCGCGTCAATAATAATATCAATTTGAGATAATATGTTATGTTTATGTTTATTCAACACAATCCAGTCGACAAAATAAAATCGTTTGTACATCTCCTTAGGGTTGGAGGGAGCGGATGCCCCAAGGTTTGTAATGCTGCCTGCACGTGACCTGAATTGTATCTCATTTTTAGGGATGTCAATATATACAAGCAAGCCCTTCCATGCCGCGATTGATGCTCCGGGTCCGATTATTAAATTAATGTCAGATTCAGGATCTGGAGATAATTCTTTTAAACGAGGGAGATCGAAAAAATCATCGAGATTTAAAGTTGTGCGTTTTCCGAATAGTGGATCATCTCCTCCGGTGAAAGGTGATACAAGCTCCTCTATCAATTTATGTTTTTTCAGATAATCTGATGTGTTTTTCCATGAAGTTTTTTTACCCCGTTTTTTCAAATATTCATCTAAATTTTCACGGAACTGATCATAGAAGACTCCTTCATAACCATCAAAAATCACAATTCTGTGCTTCGAAATGACTTCTGCCAGAGAATCAAATCCTTCAGTTATCTGGTCATCTTCCAGTTTGAATGCAGGATAAATATCATAACTACCCTCAATATGATAAGGTTTCACATTGGACAGAAGGTATTGATCTGTTTTTCTCCAGACATCCATTTCAATTATTTCTTAAATATATTACATAGAGCTGCACCAGTTATTTTCTTTTTATTACTGCAACAAAACCCCCGTTCTTGGCCATCGTAACTTTATAAGTCCCCGGTGATTCAATTGACATGAAGGTTTTCTTTAACTCTTTAGGTTCCTTATCAGAATTTTTGGTATCGTTCCATGACTCGACTTCATATTTCCCTGCAGGCAAAAAGGAGAGGTTCAGTTCAATCTTTTTCCCGATGCTGTTATTCATTACTCCGACGAACCAGGTATCTCCCTTTCTCTTTGCGATAGCCACATAATCCTCTGGATAACCACTGATAAATTTAATATCATCCCAGGTAGTTGGGACAATTTTAAGAAAATCAGAGCCAGGCTGATTAAGGATATTGTCGGGATGATCGCATACAACAGTCAGGGGGCTTTCGTATATCACGAACTTTGAGAGCTCAGCAGCACGAGTATTCCATACAACAGCGGGAGTCTGGTTTTTATACTGTTCCTTGGTAACATTCAGGAAAGCGCCTGGTGTATAATCCATCTGTCCGGCCAGCATTCGTGTGAAAGCAAGTTTGACATTATGTTCCGGACTCATCTTATTCGAGAACTTGTAATATTCATTCCCCATTACCCCCTCGCGGGTAATCATATTGGGCCATGTCCGGATTATCCCATCAGGTTTATAAGCTCCGTGAAAATCTACCATAAGATGATTTTCGGCCGCACATTTAATTATATCATGGTACCAATTGACCATTTGTTGATCGTCGCGGTCCATAAAATCGATTTTAATCCCTGCCACTCCCCATTTTTCATATAACGGGAATGCTTTTTTATATGCTGCATTACGGTTAACATCGCTGGAATACAACCAGATAATGATTTTAACATTCCTTGAAAGGGCGTATTCAATAATTTCAGGCATGTTTATCTGTGGAGCCCATTTGGTAATATCAGCCTCAGGAGAATTAAATTTACCATACCACTGCCAGTCTACCAGCATATAGGGCCAGCCCATTGAAGAAGCGAGATCAATATATTGTTTAATTACCGGCATCTCCATTTTCACTTCACCGCTCCACCAGTGATCCCAGGCACTCATTCCGGGTTTGATCCAGGATGGATCTTTTATTGCACACGGGTCATTTAAATTCTGGATTATCTCAGATTCTATCAGAGTCCCCGGAGTTTCTCCTATCATAAGAACACGCCATGGTGTGTAAACCTCATCCGCAAAACGCACTTTGACACCTGTCTCAGGTTCTCCGGGAACAGGAACAAGCTTTGTCGTAAGTTGATTAGCAACACCATTTGTGCCAATATAAAATGCAGCGTAATTTTCAATCTTTGCTTCACTAATTGCAACCCAGCAGTTATTGCCATATTCCATAAGCATGGGCATCCCGGCTATAGACTTCTCATTCAGGTAACTTAGAGGATGTTCAATAAACTCAGCTTCATTGGAAGAGGAGTATCCGCCATATTCAACGATCCACGCTTTCGGATCACCCGGGATATTGAATGTTGTTAATTCTTTTATTATCTGTCTGTCGCCAGCTTTGGCGCTCCTTGAAAGCTTGTAGCGAAATGCTGCCCCATCATCATAGACTCGCACAAAAAATTCCATCTGTCGCATCGGACCCGATTTTTCTTTCAGTATCAGCTGAAGTTCATTATAACTATTTAAAATTTCTGCATGTTTCGATTTCACAACAGGGATCCAAGTCTCCTTGAGATTCTTAACTGATTGATCAACAATGGTGAAGTTACCAGTCATCGCAAGTTCATCTTTAAATTCAAATCCAAGCTGGGATGGGTTTATTATATTTCTTCCATTGTATGAAACTGAATAAATCAGTTTTTCGTTGTTGGCTATGGTAACTTCAATCTTATTATCGGGCGACTTGACTGAAAGAGTTTGAGCAGAAATTTTTGCACCAAAAATTATTAAAAAAAGAAATAATGATTTTTTCATGGTTTTGCAATTGAAATATTACAGAATATGACAAAGTTCAAAATATGATATCGGATTCTTTCCAAATTGGGAAGGGGATACCTCAGTACACTTTTTTCAGATTACCATCGGAAATATATTCCATTAGTATTGATTTTAGAATATTTGCAAATTTAACATTGGGAATCTCAGCCCTGGAAAAGTATTGGGGTCGCACACCCTCCAGAAGCGTAATTTCTTCAATTGGAAGATTAATTTTTCCTGAGTAGATGTATTTAATATTTTCATAAGCATCTCCTGTGAGACAGACATACTTTTTGTAAAAAGTATATTCCTTGAGATCAATGTCTAATTCTTCTTTAGCTTCACGTACCAGCGCTTCCTCAGGGGTCTCACCTTTTTCGACATGACCACCGATCAGGTCCCAGTGGTCAGGGAAAGGTATGTCGGGTTTGTTATCTCGCAGGTAAAGCAGAAACTCACCCTTATCATTTTCAAGAATAATTGCTGCTATTTCTTTCATTCCGCAAAAATAGCTGATACTTCAATCCTGTTGTTGTCCGGATCAAGGGTTTCAAATTCCCAGTAACCATCCCCTGTTTTCCTTGGACCCCGTATTATTTTAAATCCGTCATGTGATAATTCAGTTAATTTCTCATTTACCATATTCATGTTTTCCACGCCGAATGCCAAATGGATAATTCCCTGGTACTGTTTTTCAACAGTGTCGTTTAGATTCTGAGGTATTCCGGGCATCTGCATCAATTCAAGCCGGCTACCTGATTCAAACGATATAAAATAACTTTCAAAATGTCTCTCCTTATTCAGGTACTTTTCATTTGACTTTCCATCGAAGTACTTAACGTAGTAATCCTTCAGCTTATCAAGCTTTGACGTCCAAATAGCGACATGATCAATAGTCATGATTTTTTCTGTATGTATTCTAAGGTTTAAGCTCTGCTATATTCGTGAACTTTGCTGAGACAGCATGGCTGGTGTTATGAGAGGTAACTGCTAATCCCAGATAAATCTTTGATGGAAGCTCAAGAGTAAATGTGGTATAGACTTTCCATGTTTTTCCATCAGCGCTGAAATAACCAGTAAAGTCATTATTAGTGCGTTGTAGTCTTATCCATGTATTTGGATATGCAACCGGAAATTCAGGTCTGCCTTCCGAACTCCCGGGATAGATAGCTTTCATTGAACTGTCCTTCACCTGACGATACTGAAATTCATATCCTCCGTTGTTTTTATTTCTGGGGCTATTATCAGAGAATACCTGGAAATAAATATGTCTGCAACCAGGCGTAAGATCTTCACGGACCATTAATCCCGCTTTCGTGTAGAGATTGGCAGCGCTGAGACTTTCAATACGCGATACCAGATCGAAATCCCCTGTGCGTTCCACATATACAAAGTTGAATTCATCTTTAACTCCCCAAATGTCGGCTCCACCGGCAGTTATATCAATGCCACCCGCTGAAACTTTTACTGTTCCGGCAATTGAGGGGTTTCCGATATCACGATGTTTGAAGGTGGCTAGAGGAATGGCCTTACTTTTTAAAGAGTTCGAAGCTGATTTCTGATTCTCCTGAGCAAGTACATTTGGTCCAATGATAACTGACAACAGTATCACAATGGAATAGATAAAGGGTTTTTTAATCATGGTAATATTATTTTAAATCCAAGAACTGTTTTTAACTTTTCCGGACTCACTTTTCTGACATCGGAAAGATAGATTTTCCTATACCATTCATGTTTCATAAAGAGAAGTAATTGATCCTAAAATCAGGATTTATTCTTTAGTTTCCTACAACCTGATACCCATCACAGTAATATCATCGGTTTGAACATTATCTTTAATCCATTCCTTAAGTTTTTTTTCCAGGATTTCTCTTTGGTTTAACATTGGTAATTTATGTATTTCTAACAACGTCAAATAAAAATGTTGACGTAAATATTTTTTGTCAAGATCCCCACCAAACTGATCCTGATATCCGTCGGAAAACAGGTAAAATACATCTCCTTTTCTACAATCAATTTCTTTCATTGTAAAAGTGGTGGAATTGGCATATAAAGCACAGACAGAAAAACGATCTGCCTTTACTACCTCCAGTTTCCCGTCACGAACGTAAACAAGATCACTCATCCCTCCGGTATATTGAATTCTTTTTTGGTGCTGATCCAGCACGCATAAAGATATGTCCATTCCATCTGAGGTGGGAATATCTTTCCTGCCTTGCTGAAGGGAATGAATAACTCTTTCACGTAGCTTCGTGACAATGGCATCTGATCTTGTGATTCCATGAATATTTACTATTTCATTTAATAATGTAATGCCTAAAAGGCTCATAAATGCTCCAGGGACTCCATGTCCCGTACAATCAGCTACAACAAAAACAATTTTGTTATCCTTTTCTGCCAACCAGTAATAGTCACCACTTATAATGTCTTTTGGCTTACTCAGGATAAAATTGTTGGGTAATAACTTGTCTAAGAGCTCTACGGGAGGTAAAACTGCATTTTGTATGTGGCTCGCATACGTTATACTTGAAGTGATATTGGCATTCTTTTCATCAATCATATCCCGTTGCAACTCAATTTCATTTTTCTGACATTGAATTTCATATGTCCGTTCCCGGACTTTTTCTTCAAGTATTTTTTTCTCAGCCAGAAATTTATATTCACGTCTTTTTATATA
>JADGPT010000133.1 GCA_017882345.1 Bacteroidales bacterium | reverse complement strand
GTTTAATGGCTTTTTCCTCTCTTTCGCTTACCGTCATCACTCCGGAAGCTCTCCTGACCGCATTTCGCCCGAAACTCTTCCTGATTTTGTCCATTGCCATATAAAGGCTGACCTTTTCAGGAGTATCGTCAAACATGTCAAGCTGCTGGACGCCTCTCACCAGATGGCTGAACCTTATGCCAATAAGTCTTATAAGCATACGTCTCTGGTAGAGTCGGGCAAAGAGTTCTTTGGTGATATCGGCAAGAACATGGTCGAATGAAGTATATGGTATTCGTTTCTGCAGTGTATGGGTATCGAAGTTTGAATACCTTATCTTGACAGTAATGCATGAAGTGAGCTTCTCCTCTTTTCTCAGCTCGAACGCAATTTTCTCCACCATGCTTACCAGCAGCTGATTCAGTCTCACCATATCGGTGGTGTCTTTCTCGAAAGTATGTTCAGTGCTTATTGATTTCTGTTCCGAGTAGCTGACGACGGGAGCGGAGTCTATGCCATTAGCTCTCTTCCACATTTCGATACCATTTTTACCCATCAGCTTTTCAAGCATCTCAACGGGGATATTCCTCAGGGTATAAATTGTCGCAATACCCATCGAGCGGAGCACCTGGTAAGTCTTCTGACCGATCATTGGTATTTTTCTTATCGAAAGGGGATCGAGGAACGGAAGCACAATCTCTTTTTGCACTTCAATTTCACCATTTGGTTTTGCCTCGCCGGTTGCTATTTTTGATACGGTTTTGTTGACTGAAAGTCCGATCGATATAGGCAGACCTGTCTCTTTTATTATATACTGGCGCAATTCGTGCGACCATTTGTAGCATCCGTAGAAACGGTCCATCCCGGTAAGATCGATATAGTGCTCATCAACCGATGCTTTCTCATATAGCGGTGCCCTTTCGGCAATTATACCGGTCACTATGTTTGAATAGTTGGTGTAAAGTTCCATGTCGCCTCTTATCACTATTGCATCGGGACACATATTCCTGGCCATTTTCATCGGCATAGCGGAGCTTACGCCGTACTTCCGCGCCTCATAGCTGCAGCTCGATACGACTCCACGGTCCGACATGCCGCCTATTATAACCGGCTTACCGTTCAGGCGGCTGTTCTTAAGCCTCTCAACCGATACAAAAAAAGTATCGAGGTCGAGATGCAGAACAGATCGGTCTATGTTGCCGGAGAGAATCATAATAATAGTTTTAAATAATGTACCGGGATGGGGAGATTGCTTCGTCGCTTCGCTTCTCGCAATGACCGTGGCTTTTACTAACTTCAGTTCAACTCCCAGCCTGAACTATGCTTACCGGCACCGTCATTGCGAGCGAAGCGAAGCAATCTCCAACCTCCCATATCCGATTATTCTAAAAAATATTCCACTTTCCTTGTATATATAACAATTAAGTTTTACTTTTGATTAGAAAATGATCAATTAAATGATTACAATATAATCAAATTTCATTATGTATTTTGCATCGAACATAAAATTTTTAAGAAAAAGGAGGGGCAGAACACAGGATGATGTGGCATTTGCCCTTAACCTTAAACGTTCAACCCTGAGCGGTTATGAGAACGGTGTGGCCCAACCCGGGATAGAAATTCTGATATCCTTTTCCGGCTTTTTTAACATTGCTATCGATACAATCCTTAAACTGGATATTTCAAAGTTGTCAGAAAGTCAGCTTGGCGAACTTGAAAGAGGATATGATGCTTATGTCAAAGGAAGCAACCTCAGAGTATTGGCAACAACCGTCGATTCCAATAACCGGGAAAATATTGAACTGGTACAAGAGAAAGCGAAAGCAGGTTATGCAACCGGATATGCTGATCCGGAATACATCGGAGAGCTTCCTGTATTCACACTGCCTTTTCTTTCCAATAAAAAGAAATACAGAACTTTTCAGCTGAAAGGCGATTCTATGCTTCCAATACCAGACGGTTCCTGGGTGACAGGTGAATTTCTTCAGGACTGGATGCAGTTAATCAGCGGGAAAGCCTGTATTGTGTTTACATTGGATGACGGAATTGTTTTTAAAGTGGTCGAGAACAACATCAGAACGGAGGGTAAGTTGGTTTTATATTCCCTCAATCCAATTTATGAACCTTATGAGGTACATATAAATGAGGTAAAAGAGATATGGAAATTTGTTAATTATATCAGCAGCGAACTACCCGATCCTGTCTTACCTGAAAAACAACTTATTCAGGCAGTCGCCGGAATGAAACATGATCTTGAAAGAATTAAAGCGAAACTGGGAAAAGATATTTCGGATATAAACGAAGAAAAGTAATATTAATTCCGGATTCGAGATTGAGATGATAAGAAAACAAATTTGAATAAGCTTACTTTAGTATGACAGATGGCCCAGAATACCATCGATTATTTTCAAATCCCACAGGTAATGATGATATTTCCTGAAGCTCCTCCAACTTGAACATTAGGTGAGGTAGTTGTTGTAAACGACTTATATTCTTGCGTTTATTGGTTGTTTCGGAACTCATAATAATAAATAATCCCGGCTCAATAAAGTTTCGCAGGGCAGGAGATTCACATATAATAGGAGTGCCTTCCGGTATAAGTTCCATAATTTTATCAAAAACGAATGGGAGCCGATCATCCAGTACCTTGGAAAAGTAAACCTTATAAGCTCCCGACTGAAGCATGCGTGAGGTGTCCTTGGTTGAATTACTGTTCGTTTCTTCATATACCGAGTATCCCTTCTCTTCATAAATAGTTTTCAAGCCAGGTGTAGTCTCATGAAAATGAGGACTTATCTTGATTGCGGTGATATTTAAGTTCTTAAACTGTTCAATTATCCTGCAGGCAATAGATGTTTTTCCCGACTTGGTGCCGGTTCCGGCTATCAGTAATAGATTTGGGATAAACATTGTCGTCTTTAAAAACTAAAAATAAGATAAAGAATCCTATTCTTTAGTCAGTTCTAATATCAGCTGTATCGTCTTCTCGTTTTCTGATTCCGGAATTTTACCAATAAATAATGCCCTGCAGATACGGTTCTTATCCAGAATTGCAACTGAGTAGTTATCTTTTGGCAAGCCCCACAGATTCTGAAGTGTTGCAGTGTAATCAAACAGTATTGTTGTCCCGAACTTTTTTGCTTTTTTGCCGGCTATCATACGTATCAGACCGTTGGGCTTCCAGGTTGACTTACAGTCCACAATGCCAAAACCCTTAAACAAATCCCTGCTAATCCGTTTGTCGACATCAACAGCTTTATTGACTGCTTCGTTAAATGGTTCATTCAATTCAGATTCATCAGGATCGACATAATTGACCTGAATCACTTTTCCGGCCCATGAATTCATCGTGAATTCTTTTTTATCAGCATCGGTAAACATCCAGTCAGGAGCCTTCATTCCTACAGCCAGTTTTACATTCTGCTGTGCGAAGATACCGGTAACGGCAAATAAACTGAAAACCATGGTGATGATAATTTTTTTCATAAGTCGGTTTTTAAAATTTATTGCCCAATATATGAATTTTTTATCATAAATTAATTTTCGCTCTTTTTGTCATTTATCCCGGCAGTAATATTATTTTTGCGGTCTAATTAATTTGTATGCAATTAATAAGAAATATAGCGATTATAGCACATGTTGATCATGGTAAAACTACTCTGGTTGACCGCATTATACAGGAATGCCAGGTGTTGGACCAAAGGAAGGAGGCAGGTGATCTAATTCTTGACAGTAACGATCTTGAGAGGGAAAGGGGGATTACAATCCTTTCCAAAAACGTTTCAGCAAACTATAAAGGTGTTAAAATTAATATTATTGATACACCCGGTCATGCTGATTTTGGAGGTGAAGTTGAGAGAGTGTTAAAGATGGCAGATGGTGTTTTATTACTCGTCGATGCACTCGAAGGTCCTATGCCGCAAACACGGTTTGTACTCGGGAAAGCAATTGCCCTCGGACTTAAACCAATTGTAGTGGTTAATAAGGTTGATAAAGATAACTGCAGACCTGATGAAGTTCAGCAGGATGTCTATGAGCTTATGTTTAACCTCAATGCTTCAGATGATCAGCTTGCTTTTGAGACAGTCTTTGGCTCTTCTAAATATGGATGGATGAGCAGTGACTGGAAAAAACCAACAACTGATATAAAGTATCTTCTCGATACGATTCTTAAGGAAATTTCAGAACCTGCTTATATTGAAGGTACCGCTCAGATGCAGGTTGCTTCACTCGATTTCTCGAGTTATGTAGGTAGAATCGCGATTGGCCGGGTATTCAGAGGAGATATTATTACAGGGTTAGACTATACCTTATGTAAAAGGGATGGCAAAGTCAAAAAAGTAAGAGTAAAAGAACTATATACTTTTGAAGGACTCGGAAGAGTAAAAACTGATAAGGTAAGATGTGGCGATCTATGTGCTGTTATCGGACTTGAAGATTTTGAAATAGGGGATACGCTCGCCGATCTGCTTGCTCCTGAAGCTTTACAGAGAATTGAGGTAGATGAACCTACAATGAGTATGGTTTTTACTATCAATAATTCTCCATTATATGGCAAGGAAGGCAAGTTTGTTACATCCCGGCATCTTAGGACAAGGCTGATCAGAGAGACTGAGAAAAACCTTGCCCTGAAAGTTGAAGAAACTAAATCGGAAGATACTTTTAATGTTTTCGGTCGCGGTATACTCCATCTCTCAATACTCATTGAGACGATGAGACGTGAAGGCTACGAATTTCAGGTGGGAAAACCAAAAGTAATTCTTAAAGATATAAATGGTGTTAAATCTGAGCCTTATGAGACACTTACAATTGATGTCCCCCCAGAGTTCTCCGGTAAAGCTATCGAGCTTGTTACTCAGAGAAAAGGTGAAATGATTATAATCGAACCCAAAGGTGACCTGACCCATTTAGAATTTGATATTCCTTCACGGGGTCTGATCGGATTAAGGAATAACATGCTGACAGCAACTTCAGGTGAGGCTGTGATGCATCACCGCGTCAGGGCTTATGACAAATATAAAGGTGATGAACTAATGCCTAAACCGAACGGATCATTGATTTCTTTAGACATGGGAATGGCGACCGGCCATGCAATTGATCGTTTGCAGGACAGGGGTAGATTTTATATTGATCCGGGAGAACAGGTTTACAGAGGCCAGGTTATCGGAGAACATACCAGGCTTGACGATCTCGAAGTAAATATTGTCAGAGGGAAGAAACTTACAAATATGAGAGCTTCCGGGTCTGACGACAGTCTTAGGATAGCCCCAAAACTTAAATTCTCTCTGGAGGAAGCCATGGAACAAATCAAAGACGATGAATATCTTGAAGTTACACCACTGAATCTAAGAATGAGAAAGATCCCGGGTTATAAATTCGCTTAAAATATGTTTCACATTAAAAATGATTTTGTTAGAAAAATAAGGAGTAAGTACTTTTTATTAATTGTCATCGCATTGTCTTTAATGTCTTCATCCTACGGACAGGACATTAATTATTCGAAGTTTGGAATGGAGACAAATGGCAACAAAATTCCTCATGGACTTAAGGTTGGCGATAAGGCACCGGATTTTACCGGGTATGATCAGACAGGGAAACAGGTGGAACTGAAAAAACTCCTTGTACAGGGACCAATAATACTATTCTTTTACAGAGGTAAGTGGTGCCCTGTATGTAGCAGATATCTGAATAATTATCAAGATTCCCTAAAAGTGATTACAGATCAGGGTTTTAATGTCGTTGCTATAACACCGGAATCAATTGAGAACGTGGAGCAAACAGTAAAACTTCATAATCTGACTTTTACTGTCATCTATGATTGTCAGGAAAAAATAATGAAAGATTATGATGTCATGTTTAGTGTGACAAAAGCTTACCAGGGAAAGATTTTATCAGCCCTTTCAACTGATATAGCTAAAAACAACGGGAGGGATACCGCGAGGCTTCCCGTTCCTGCTACATTTATCATAAACAAGGATGGAATTATAGTGGCTGTTCAATTTGATCCTGACTACAAGAACAGAGCAACAGTAAAATGGATGTTAAAAAACCTTGGACTGGCATTATAGGGATCTATTATTCTAATAGTCATTCAGGTAATCATTTAATGGCTTCATTGCTTTACACACATTCAGAACGTGATCCAAAAAATCTTTGCTGAGCACCATCTTATCTGACACCTCATTTACTACCAGGTAACTTTTATATCTCAGAAGTTCTATATATGGATGGTCTGAAGAGTATCCTTTTGGCGCAGTTTTGAGCTTATCTCCGTCGATCTTTCCAAAATATTTAATGAAATCTTTTGAGTTGTTGATTTTAATAAATTCATCAGGGTTATCGCTTATTTTTTCCCTTATGGCAGATAACCATGGACTTGGAGGTGTATATGCTCCTCCGGCCATAATACTTTTACCAGGCTCAATATGAAAGTAATAACCGGCAAATTTATCTCCATTCTTTTTTCCACCACGTACAATAAATGCACCGAAATGCGATTTGTAAGGAGATTTATCATTCGAAAAACGTATATCACGGTTAATCCTGAATACACAGCTTTTAGCTTCAAGACCTTTCATAATCGGATCAAATAAAATTATTTTATTTATAATCTCCTGAACCAGGGATTCGAAGTTATCTTTGGCATCTAAATACAACGGCCGGTTAGCGATAAACCAGTCACGGTTGTTATTACGTTTTATTGAGGTCAGAAAATCCAGGGTTGATTTTTTTATAGTATCCATTCTGATTCAGTTTATAATTTGTATTGTTTGATCATATATTTTACCGATTGTAGAAGTTTAATCAAGATTAGATTTCAATATTTAACAACAACTGTTACCACATTGTTGTTTTAATCATGAATAACCAAATATACTAAAGAAAGTTCTATGGTTGAAGTTCCTAAAAAGAAGATCACATTTAAAGGTTTAAAAAACTCGTTCAGACTCTATCGTTACATAAAGCCATTCAGGGTAGAATATGCCTGGGGTATGTTTTTCCTGTTGGGATCAAGTCTCGCGAGCCTGGCATTCCCGAAATTGCTTGGAGAGCTTGTGTCCTCTGGTAATCCGGAGTGATGCTGTTAGCTGTATTTTTTGGAAAGTTTATCCGGAAATTTTCGAAACAGGTTCAGGCGGAAGTGGCAAAATCCAATACCATTGTAGAAGAAACTTTGCAGGGTATTCAAATAGTCAAAACATATACAAATGAATTTTTTGAGATTGACCGCTACCATACAAGAACCAGAGAGATAGCGACAATTGGTATGAAGAGTGGTAAGTACCGTGGGGCTTTTTCAGAATCGGAGCGTCTTGTTCAGGATGCTCTTGAGAAATTAATGATTGGACGTACTTCAATAGTTATTGCACATCGTTTGTCAACTATCAGGAAAGCCGATCAGATATTGGTTATCGACAACGGGAAGATAGTTGAAAAAGGTACCCACGAAGAACTTATTGGTCTTGAAAACGGAATTTACCGAAATCTAAGCCAGTTGCAATTTGCGGGATAACTGTTAAATACCGCATAATTTATTATAAATTTGAGGTATATTCATGAATTTATTAAATAAATGCAAAGATCAAAATGCAAATTGCTCATTTTAAATTTAGGGTTTATTACAGGAATTCTTTTTTTCTTAACCGGTAGTAAGAGTCCGGTTGAAAAAAAATTACAATCAGAAAGGGTCGGGATTTGTAATGTTGCAGCCAAATCCGGATACCAGGGAACAATAACAAGCGAAAAAGATATGGGATTGGTTACACTAAGTGTTATTAATATTCGGAAGGAACCTGGCCATGCATCAGAATTGGTGTCACAGTCAATACTCGGAACCCCT
>JADGPT010000132.1 GCA_017882345.1 Bacteroidales bacterium | reverse complement strand
CTCATCAGCAATCCCAAAGTGGAAGACTTTGATTGAAATCAGTTTTTTATCAAAAGAGATGAAAGGTAAATACAATGATTTGTTGGATGGACGACTCATCAACCTGAAAATTCAGTAATGCCTTTTTTCACACCGACAAATGAGTTCATTATCTGTATGTTACAAATATTTTGAACCAAATAACCTAAAAGTAAAAACTGACTCAATTTAAACTGGATCAGTTTTTTTATATCCTTTATATTTGTTGTCCCATTTAGTCTTCTGCCAGCCACTAATTACACCTTCCTTTTCGCACTCTGGACAATACCTAAAAGAAACCTTCATATAATACTTCAACAATTTGGAAGCTAACGGCATAATCAAATCTGTACGTAAATAATCCGTACATTTTATATATAATCCGTAAAATATACGTACATTTGGCATGAGTATTTATTTTAGATTTAAAAAATGAAAGATGAAAACAATAGAAAAAGCACGACTTGATACAAGATTACCAAAAGAACAAAAAGATTTTTTTGAGTATGCTGCAAGTATTGCAGGTTACAGAACACTGACTGAATTTGTAATAGTCTCAATACAAGAGAAAGCAAAAAAGATAGTTGAAGATCACAATAAGATTATTTCATCAAAGAAAGATCAAGATATTTTCTTTAATGAATTAATTAATCCTTCTAAACCTAATAAAGCTCTTAAAAGTGCTGCATCACGATTTAAAAAACTGAATAAGAATGAGTTATCTTATTGAACTTTTAAATCCTACTCATAAAAGGGATGAATTTGATTGTGAACAAGAATCGCTTAACTTATATCTTCACAAACATGCCAGCCAGGATGTTGAAAGACATCTGGCTGTATGTTATGTAATAGTTACTGATAAAAATGAAGTAAAAGGTTATTATACTCTTTCAAATTCAAGTATTGACAAAGACCTTATTCCCAATCATATTAGAAAAAAATTATCATATAAAGACATACCCGTTACATTATCAGGAAGATTAGCCAGAGATAAAAGATACTACACTGAGAGACTTGGAGAGACATTACTTTTGGACGCCTTAAATAGATGTTATGATTCTTCATTTAAAATAGGTTCTTTGGCTGTGGTGGTTGACCCAATAGATGAGAAGGCAAGAGCATTCTATTTAAAATATGGTTTTATTAATCTGCCAGATTGTAAAAAAATGTTCATTTCTATGAAAACCATTTCTCAAATTTTCAAAAGTTAACGCGAAACGTAAAACGATAAACGAAACGCGAAACATGTGACTCTGTCAGATGCTGCGTTTATCTCTAGTTCCCCGCCTGCTGCCTTTTTGATTATATCTCCGTTTAAACCCACCCTTCTTTTCAGATTTCATCAGGGAGGATTGGTGGTCGGGACTCTTTTCTTGTTTTTCGGCTATAAATGCAGGCAGTGGCTCTTTATGAACCTCGTACCCGATTAATTTTTCAATGCGTTGCATTTTGGGTATATCCACCCTGTTGACAAGCGTTACTGCCAGACCAGTAGTTTCAGCTCGTGCAGTACGACCAACGCGATGCACATAATCCTCGGCATCGGACGGAGCATCAAAATTTATTACAAGATTGATATCCTTAATATCGATTCCACGGCTCAGCACATCGGTTGCCACCAGGACACGGGTTTTGCGCGATCTGAATCTTAGGAGCATCGCTTCCCTCTCCCTCTGCTCAAGATCTGATGAAATGCCTTCAACCAGATAATCTTTTGAGCGCAGCCCCCGCACAATCTCACTTAATTTCTTTTTGGTTGAACTGAATATCAAAATGCTGCGGTATTCAGGGTTGTCGGCTATAAGACTATTTATCAGAGGTAGTTTCTGATTGTCGCTTAACATATATACAGACTGTATGACACCAACGGCAGGCTTTGATCTTTCAAGAGCAATTTCCACCGGATTTTTCATAATATGCTTCGACATTGACCTTATCTTCGGAGGTATGGTGGCGCTGAACATCAAAGTCTGACGTATTTTCGGCAAATGAGAAATTATCAGCATAATATCGTCATAAAACCCAACATCGAGCATGCGATCGGCTTCATCGAGAACAAGTACTTCTATCTGGTTGAATTTCACATAACCCTGATTAAGATGTGAAATCAACCTTCCGGGAGTAGCCACAATAATATCGGCCCCCTTCGAGAGGGCAACTTTCTCCTGGTCCCATCCGCTACCATCACCACCGCCGTAAACAGCTATCGATGTAATGTTCAGTGTATAAGCCAATCCCTGGATTTGCTGGTCAATCTGAATAGCCAGTTCACGCGTTGGTACCAGTACAAGAGTGTGTGTATGAGCAGGGCGTTTTTCTGAAATAAAATTCATTATTGGCAGTAAAAAGGCAGCCGTTTTTCCGGTACCTGTCTGAGCGCAGGCAATCAAATCTCTGCCCGACAAAATAACCGGAATAGCCCTTTCCTGGATTGGAGTTGTCTCTTTGAAGCCCATGTAACCAACTGATTCCAGCAACTCCGGATTCAGATCTAAATCATCGAATATCACTTATTTCCCGGGAATTTAATTTTATTTAAAAGATTGGGCAAAGATAGTGAAAAAAGGTGAGGTAAAGATTGGATGCTGGTTTCCTCTTGTTATCAATACAAGGAAGAAATTACAGCCATACCTTCGGGCATGTAAAGCAGTGTCCGCCGAAGTACAGATTTGTCTTAACGAAAGAGGACTTCTTTATTTATCAGGTTTTATTTTTTTACCTTTACATAATATATTACTCCCGTTTAATGACCAACTACAACCGCATTTCATCAATCGATATTATGAGAGGACTTACTTTGGTCCTGATGCTGTTCGTAAACGACCTGAATATGAATGTTGCACCTGCATGGCTCGGTCACCGTCCTGCTGAATTCGATGGTATGGGCCTCGCCGACTGGGTATTCCCCGGATTCCTTTTTATTGTTGGAATGGCTATTCCTTTTGCATTCTCGAAGAGATTCTCTGCAGGGCAATCTCTTTATGATATCAGCCGGCATATACTTACCAGATCTCTAAGCCTGATCATTATTGGTGTACTGATGCTTAACACCGGCAGGGTTGACCCGGAGCTTACCGGTATCAGCAAAAACTTATGGGCTTTGTTAATGTACGTGGCAGTATTCCTTTTCTGGAACGATTATCCAGATAAGGAAAATAAATTTTTCACAATTACCGGTCTAAAATTCACCGGGCTGGCAATATTTGCATTCCTGGTTCTTAAATTCAGATCCGGACAACCGGAAAACAATGGTTCACTGATTACCGGATGGTGGGGTATACTTGGATTGATCGGCTGGGGATACCTGGTATCAGCTTTCGCTTACGTCCTGTGCCGCGATTCACTTTTGAAAACATCTCTCTTTGCACTTTTTTTTCTGATAATGAATATGTTTTCGGATTGGAAATTACTTGGATTCCTCGATCCTGTTAAACCAATCCTCGGAATAATTATTGACGGGAATGTACCTTTCATAGTCCTCTCCGGTTTGATTGGCGGACTCTTAATAAAGAAGATACCGGGTAAAGAATTTAAAAAAGCTATACTGGTATTTATTGGTCTGGGGTTAGCATACCTGATAGCAGGATTTGTCCTGAGAACGTGGTTTATCATTTCAAAAATTCAGGCTACTCCAAGCTGGGCAATGATATGCAATGGGATCAGCTTCCTGGTTTTCATACTGTTGTACTGGATAGTCGATGTAAGAAACAGAATAAAGTGGGCATCATTTTTTCAGCCTGCCGGGGAGAACTCATTAACTACGTATATTGCGCCTGATATACTTTATTACCTCATCTGGAGTTCCGGTGTTCCTTTTCTTATTTACAAGCAATCACAGGAACCCATTATCGTAATTGCCGGATCATTAGTATGGGCGCTGTTAATGGTTGGATTAACTGTAATGCTTTCACGACTCAATATAAGATTACGAATATAACTTTCGATTATACAAACGATTATCCTGTTCTTTAAGGCCAGATTTTTTCAATTTTCTGATAGACCATTTCAGGAGTCAACCAGTTCATACATGCAAAATCTCCTCTTTTACATTCTCCTTTGCCATAAATTGTGCATGGCCGGCAGGTAAGCTCTTCGACCGGAATACGTATCGAAAAGCTATCCGGTTGCATCCATGCTGAAAACCCACTTAACGGATCAGTTCCTCCCCAGATGGAGATGACCTTTGTTCCTAACAGAGCTGCCATATGCATATTTGATGAGTCCATTGCAATCATCAGGTCAAGTTTGCTCATAAAAGCCAGTTCTTCATCAAGACTAAGTTTTCCGGCAAGGTTGGTTGATCCTGGTATCTTTAGCTGTAATGCTTCCAATCTTTCAGAATCTTCAGCTCCTCCAAACAACCAGAATCTGCATCTATGCTTTTCTGATATCAGTCCGATAAGCCTGACCATATTACTTTCAGGCCACATTTTTAGTTTATGCTTTGCATATGGTGCGACTCCTATATTCAATACACCTTGCATCTCAGCAATGAATTCTGGTTTTAAAATCGTATCAGGAGATGGAACTATCCAATTACCTTTCGACGGAACTACGGGAAAACCTGCTTTGGCAAAAACATCACAATACCTTTCCACGGAGTGCTTTAACTGAACTTTTTTCTTCCCTGTGATAAGTGATTTTTTTTCGCTTCTCCCTTTATCTAATACAGATACCGGGACACGAGTTAGTCTGAAGAAAAACCTTAGAATCTTTGATCTTAGTACATCATGAAGATCAATTACACCATCAATCTCAGATTGTCTGTTGATGTCCTTAAAAAGCCGGAAAACTCCCCGAATCCCCTTGTGCCTGTTCTTTAAATCGGGGAAAAAAAGCTCAAGTCCGGTAATAGAAGAAAAAAAAGGTTTGAAAGCAGATCGTGTAAGCAATACCAATTCAACTTCAGGATATTGCTCCCTCATACCTCTTAAAACAGGAGTAGTGAGTGCCACATCACCCATAGCTGATGTTCTTATAACCAGTAGACGCATTTCAGTATTTTTCGTACGATTTTTCTTCCATTAGTCCTGACGAAGTCTTAAGATTTATCTCTCTCTTCAATTCCGATCTCTTATCGTTTTTTATATATACGGCTCTTGCAGTTGAAATAAAATCAGTTCCAAAATCCTTCTTTCTCTCAAGGTCACGAATATGGTCCTCAATATCCCATAATTCACAATTCACATCATACAATGACTTATATAAGGCATCTGAAGTACTGATGATAACTGATGAGGCTTTAAAAAGTTCGTTGTATTCCTTCTGAAGGTTTACCTGCTTAACCTTGTCTTTGATCCTTTCAAGTTTTATCTGGATGATGGTAAGCTTATCAATTATCTCGCCGTTTGATACTTCGATTTTCATATCAGGTATTTATTATAATTCAAAAGTAGCATCTTTCTTTTTCAACTTTTATCTTTTTACTTTTTACTTTTGCCTTTTTACTTCTTACTTCTTACTTCTTACTTTATTAATAAGGATCCACATCAATTGCAATCTTAAGCGCAGAAGCGCCCTTCTCTTTTTCGAGTCTTTCAATTGCCTCAATAATTAGCTGTTTAGCTTTTGCAGGAGGTTTTTCTCTTTCAATTTTTATGAGGATGGTTTTGATATACCACAATTGAACCTGAGAAATAACAGGTGATTCAGGTCCTAATACTCTTTTACCGAATATTTCTTTCAGGTCCCGTCCAAGGATATCTGAATAAAAATTTAATTGTGTCCGATCCTTGTGCTTAATACTGATTTTAACCATGCGGGAGAATGGCGGATAGTTGAAGGCAATTCTTTCTCCGGACTGCATTCTGAACATGCCAATATAATCATGCCGGAGAACGAGTCTTATTATTTTATTTACCGGATCTGATGTCTGGATCACTACTTTGCCCTGTTTCTGCCTTCTGCCCGCCCTACCGCTAACCTGTTCCATAAGCTGAAAACTTCTCTCATGGGCCCTGAAATCAGGATAATTTAACAGGTTATCTGCATTTAAAATTCCTACTACAGTAAGATTCTCAAAATCAAGGCCTTTCGAAATCATTTGAGTTCCAATGAGGATATCAATCCGTCGCTCTTCAAAAGCTCTGATTATTTTATTAAAAGAGTTTTTATTCCTTGTTGTATCCTGATCCATCCTGGCAACTCTGGCAGCCGGAAAAACGATCTTTATCTCATCCTCAATTTTCTCTGTTCCGAATCCCCTCGTCACCATTCCTGTGGAATGACAATTGCCGCAGTTGGATGGCATTCCGGTAGAATATCCGCAGTAATGGCAGACAAGCTTACCGATTCCTTTGTGATACGTCAGGTTAACTGCACATTGTATGCAGACAGGTATCCAACCGCATTCCGAACATTCGATATAGGGGGAGAAGCCTCTTCTGTTCTGAAAGAGAATTATCTGTTCTTCTTTGCTCAGCGCTTCATCCATTGACTGAAGCAATTCAGGTGTAAAATGTGAAACCATAAGTTTCTTCCTGTATGCTTCGCGGGTATTGGCAAGAATGATCGTGGGCAGTTTAATGAGACCGAATCTCTCCTTTAATTCTGTTAGTCCGTATTTCCCATTAACAGCATTATTATAACTTTCAATTGAAGGTGATGCTGATCCCAGAATGGTTTTCGCATTATGCATAGCTGCCAGCATTATCGCAGAATCCCGTGCATGATATCGCGGGGCAGGATCATGTTGCTTATACGAACCGTCATGTTCTTCATCCACAATAATCAATCCCAGATTGGAGAAGGGCAGAAAAAGAGAGGATCTGACTCCAAGAATCAGCCTGTAACTGTTTAGAGGATCTTTTTCTGCAATTCTTTTCCATATTTCCACTTTCTCCGGATCGCTGAACCTCGAGTGGTAAACTCCTGTAATCCCACCAAAGTGTCTTTTAAGTCGAAGGATGATCTGAGTTGTAAGCGCTATTTCGGGGAGCATATAAAGGACCTGTTTCCCCTTTTTCAATTGTTCTTCAATAAGATGAATATAGATTTCAGTCTTACCACTGGAGGTCACACCATGCAGCAGAACAATATCTTTTTCCAGGAATTGGGTCTTTATTGATCCAAAGGCTACCGACTGAGCTTCACTAAGTCGTTTTATCGGTTCCTTATAGCTATCAGTATCAGGTATTCTGGAGACCGGCTGAGAAGCTGAAGTAAGTATCCCCTTATCTGTAAGAGTCTCTAAGATCCCTGCTGAGCAATGAGATTCTGATAAAAGCAATGACTTGCTTATCGGCAAAATGTCTGTTTCTGCGGTATAACCTGTGAGTCTAATATAGGCTGAAAGAATATCCTGCTGTCGGGGTGCTTTTTTAAGTTTATCGAGAATTTCATTTAACTCACCTTCTGAATATTTTCTGGAAAGATTAATAAATGTTTCAAGCCGCGGTTTATAATTATTGAGACTTATTTCACTGGGAATAGCAGCTTTCATCACCTCCCCTTCGCTGCATAAATAATACTCCGATATCCAAAGCCATAATTTGAGCTGTGACGCATTAATGAGAGGTGTCCCTTCGGCCACGCTGATTACCGGTCTGATTTTTTTAACATCCGGCGCCTTTTCGTGAACGCTGCAAACAATTCCTGAATAGAGCTTTCTTCCGCCAAACTGTACAGTAACCATAGTTCCCGGGCTGACCTTTTCCGCAATATTATCAGGTATCCTGTAGGTGAATCTTCCCCTTACGGCAAGGGGCAAAATAATATCAGCAAAAAGGGCATTTGTCATCGGTTAAAATTACTCAATTTTTTTAACCCTTCCCTACCCTTGCTGAATGTACTCACCCTCTCTCTAATAAAAGCTTCAACAAGA
>JADGPT010000131.1 GCA_017882345.1 Bacteroidales bacterium | reverse complement strand
ACTCTCTGGAAACTGTAGTGGAATATGGAATTGGTTTGAAAGCAGGCCGTGTATTTGCAGACGTCTGGGACCTCGGTCTGTTTTCCAGTTGCAAAAAATGTACAGATAAAAGGACTGATCGCTTAGTTGAAATGAACCTTACTCAGGAAATACCACCTGCTTTGGTATGTGTATGTAATGACACTTTAAGATAAAAGTAAAAAGTAAAAAGTAAAAAAAATTGTGAATGGTTATGTGACTGTTCATCGAATACCTGGCAGCAATTCAAATATTAATAATGGGTTTTGTGAGGTAGCTGATCTCTTCATTCTTATAATAAACTTTTTCCAGGAACAACCCGCTTGGTGGAGCTGTAAGTTTTGCAGGAATGTCGGATTTAAGTCTGAAGAATGTTGCAACATCGGCGGGAGAGAGTTTCCCTCTTCCTACTTCAACAAGGACTCCGGTCATACGTCTTATCTGTTTCCACAGAAAATGCGACCCAACAACATGGAAAACAAGCATATCACCGAAATCATTCACCTTTGCATGTAATATCTCAACTTTAGTTGATGATGCTTCTGCATCCTCGTCTGTAAAATACCTGTAGTCTTTCAGGCCGGGAAAATGTTTGGCAGCCTCGTTCATCAGATTAATATCAAGCGGATCTTTTATCCACCAGACAAATTTTTTCCCAAAAGCTGTACGTCTCCTGCTGATCTGATAAATATAACTCCTGGCATTTGCATCATGTCGGGCATGAAATTTCGGATGCGCCTCTTCAACATTGATAATGCAGATATCTGGTGGAAGCCGGTCGTTTATCCCATATTTTATCTTCAATGGAACCAGGTCCGTTTCAACTTCCAGGTGCGCAACCTGTCCCGAAGCATGAACACCGCCATCGGTCCGTCCTGCTCCGAAAATATCAATGGTTTCATTTTTAAATAATTCCCTGCATGCATCCAGTATCTCTCCCTGTATTGTTTTCCCACCCTTTTGCATCTGCCAGCCTGAGTAACGGGTACCCTCGTATTCTATCGTCAATTTGAATTTGCCCATCCTAATTATTTTTGTCTGCGCAAATGTACTAAAAATAGTCTTGCAGTCCTGCAGTCCTGAAATATTGCGGTCTCGCGGTCTTTCTATACTGCTACTTCTGAACTTTGTATGCCTCTGTCTGTTTCAATTGTGTATGATATTTACTATTTTTGTATTTGAGGGAAATAACAATCTTTGAATTTGATTATATGAAAAACAAATATATGAATCCGTACCTGGCTGGTACACTTTTAGGAATAGTTCTTCTTCTTGCTATGTTCCTTTCAGGTAGAGGTCTGGGTGCCAGCGGAGGCCTCAAATATTGTATGGTTTCTATTGTTGGTGCTGTTGATCGACCACATGCAGATGGATCAATTTATTATAGCAAATACTTTGAAGATGGAAAGAAACCTCTAAAAAACTGGTTAACTATTGAAATATTCGGAGTGGTTGCAGGAGGTTTCTTATCCGGGGCAATATCTAAAAGACTTAAGTTTAAAATTGAAAAATCTCCGAAGATTTCTAATATCAGACGATTGATCTTTGCTTTCCTGGGAGGCCTGTTTTTTGTATATGGGGCCCAGCTTGCACGCGGATGTACGAGTGGCGCAGCGCTTTCGGGAATGGCAGTTCTATCGGTTGCAGGATTTGTTACCATGATTGCAATTTTTGGCTCTGCCTATCTCTTTGCATGGTTCTTCAGGAAAAACTGGATATGAAAGGCACAGGATTAAGAAAAGTAAAAAGTAAAAAGTAAAAAGTAAAAAGATTGCTTCGCTTCGCTCGCAATGACAGTGCAAGTAATCAAGTTCGGATTTGAACGAGAAACTAAGACACACAGGGCAAAGATGAATCGCAAGACTGCAAGACTGCAAGACTGCAAGACATTTAGACATTTAGACATTTAGACAAAAAGACATAAAATGGGACCAATTTCATCATTAATATCAATGCCGGAATGGTTGGATTTACTTATCGCTCTGCTGATTGGCATCGGTTTCGGGTTTGCTCTTGAGCAGGCAGGTTTCTCATCAAGCCGGAAACTGGCTGGTATGTTTTATGGATATGATACCACGGTAATCAAGGTTTTTTTTACTGCCGCGATTGTTGCACTCATCGGATCCCAGTTATTGAGTTACTTTGGGTTACTCAATCTAAATCTTGTCTTTGTGAATGAATTCTATGTAGCTGCTTCCATTGTAGGGGGAATAATTATGGGGGCAGGCTTTATCATGGGCGGGTTTTGTCCGGGTACCGGTTTAAGTGCACTTTCAATCGGGAAGATCGATGCAATGATCTTTTTCCTGGGAGGAATGACAGGAGCATTTCTTTTTGCTGAAACCTATCCGTTCATACAAAAACTGGCTAACGGGTCATACAAGGGACCTGTTAAAATTAATGAGGTTATGGGTATATCGCCCGGCCTCTTTACATTTCTTCTCATAATTGCAGCGGTGGCAATGTTCTGGATTGCAGAACTTGCGGAAAAGAAATTTGCACGACCTGATATAACAAATGAAATTTAAAAATCAAAAAGATGAATCCCAGGGAAAAATTTTCAGTTGGACTTTTGTGTATGGGGCTGATCCTTGCTTTGTTACCCCTTTCCGGAAGCAGATCTTTTACTGTCAAACCGCAAATATTACTGTCTGAAGTACTCGACGACAATACATATCTGACAGTCGACCAGGTGGCAAAGTTTATAGTATTGGAAGATAGTTCCGTTCAGATTATTGATCTCAGAACACCGGAAGAATTCAGAACAGTCAATATTCCGGGTTCAATAAATATTCCCTATAGTAAGCTACTCGATAATGACCCGGGAAGTATTCTGAATAATGGAAAAACCATAAACATTTTCTACTCTAACGGTGATTTTAATTCCAACTATGCTCTTGCAATTTCAAGGGGATTAAACCTTAAAAATACTTTTGTAATGAAAGGTGGTCTGAATGAGTGGTTTAACACCGTAATGAACAGTAATTTTTCCGGAGAAAGAATCTCAGCAAGGGAAAACGCACTGTTTGAAACCAGAACAAGGGCAAAAAAGATGTTTACGGAAATGAACAGTTTACCTGATAGCCTGAAATTGAAATTCACGCAGTCGAAACATTTAGCCGCAAAAAAACTTGATGGAGGATGTGAGTAGAAAGGTGTGAGGTGTGAGGTGTGAGGGGTAAGTATCAGGATCAGGATTATAGAAAGTAAATGAAAACATTAAAAGTATTAAATGGAGTTATTTAAGAATAACAAGACAGTCATAGCAGTAGTTTTGATAGTACTGGTTATGGTAGTTATCAGATCATCAGATGTAAATCATTTCAAAAATGACGCAAAAAGATTGGCCGGGCCTTCTTTAGAACAATCAAATACAATTACCCGGGAACAAGCCTCACGTCTTACAGGGAAAAATCTGATAATCAATATGGATAAAGATTTCAAACCTGTCAGTGAGATAACCGGTGATGTACAAAATATAACTGCAGACTCAATTCTCAGTAAAAAATATGTTAATACAATTCTGAAACATGATGGTCCGGTATTGCTTTCCTCATCAGAGCCTGGTTTATCAGCAAGGATATGGATGATTCTTAGTCAGATGGGTTGCACGAATATTTATATTCTTACTAAAAACACTGACAACGAGGTCTTTAAATATAAATTCCGGCCAGACACGTTAATGCAATGACCGGAATTATTAGCATCAGAAAAGTCAGAAAAACTATTTTACTACTTCAAAATTATTTACATCTTCTGAACCAAAAGGAAGCCACGACAAAGCGGTTCTCTGTTTAATCATCTTGTCGTGCATAAACCCATTATTACCATATTTCAGAGTGCGGGCGTCATAACCAAACAGTCGCAGGTAAGCTGTCGCAAATCCTGAGTTATGACCTGTTCCGCAATAAACGACAATTGGTTTATCAGTTGGAATGGATGCCATTTCATCAGTAAATCCCAGAGTGCCTTCTGGCTTATATCTCACTGATCCTGGTATATGTCCGTCATCGTATTTGTCTTTGCGCTCCAGATTTATTATATAATATTTTTTAGGATTACTGAATACTTCATCAGCTGTTATAAGGATGTTTGAGGCGCCTTCTTCAAACAACTTTCGGAATCTTGCAGTTCCGATCTCAGATCCGGTTAGTAGTCCTGTCTTTAGTTCTGGCATCGCAAGTAAAGGAGGTCTTTCATTAACAGTATTTTCCAGATTTTTTTCATATTTTCCAGATACTCCTTTTAGCCATCCCTCCTGGGCATACCTGTTATTCCATGCACTCATTCCCCATCGCATTGAATATACATTGCCATACCCCATTAACCTTAAAAGGCAGGTTGCATAACTTGATACCTGACCGTCATCGCTTACCATAATAATCTTGTCAAATTCAAATGGCTTAATCCCGGTTTCAAAATAGGGAGGAAGTTCCTCAAATTTCTTATTCACTGCACTTTTAATATGGCCTTCTGAAAACTGTTTTGGAGTCCGAAGATCAACTACAAGGATATTTTTACCCAGACTTTCATTGACTATCGAGGCTTTTATCAGTGATGGGAATACTTTACTATTTACGTAATCACCATTTTCTTTAAGATCTTTTAATAAGAGTGCAGTCTCATTTCCAATAGTGATTGGCACAGGTTTTATGACATCCTGAACTACTGCTTGCTTATTCTCCGGTTTTTTACTTTTGCATCCTGTAAAAGAAGGGATGAAAAGCAGTATGAATAAGAATAATGGATAATATTTTCTCTTCATTTTACTAATATTTCAGGACTGGTTAAACTTTTACCGGAACTTTGTCCTTATCGAAGGTGAGTGTCTCCGTACGGTTCCCAAGCTCATCATACTTATATTCGGTTATTGCTACGCCGTTATCCGGACTATTTATGACGTTTCCATCTTTATCCAAATTCTTAACTTCGATCAGGGCGCCATGGCTATCATAAGTATTCCGGGTAACGGGAACCAGTTTGCCTTTAACGTATTCATTATCCTGATCGAACAAAGTCGTTTCGAGTACATTCCCATTCTCATCATACTTGCTGATACGTTTTGACCATCCCCAGTAAAGATTTGACATCTGCCCGGTTACATTAAAAACAGAGAAGCTTTCAAGATCGCCATTCTGGTTGGGTGCAAAAGCGAAATAAGAAACGCCTATATCGCCACAATTTTCTGCTGTACAGTTATAAAGCGTATCAGCCTTAAAATTTGCCATTCTGGTAGTATATCCTTTATCGTTATATGTAAACCTGAGTTCATAAAACGGACAGAAGGGGTTCATTACAGTTTCTTCACCTTTAAGATTATAACGGAGCTCCCTTACCATACCATCAGGAAGAATACTCCAGGTATAGTTATGAATCTTATTCCTGTTTTCAACCATTGACCCGTCTTTCCCCAGAAACATGAGACCAGTACGATTCCCGTTTCCATCCAATGAATACCGGGCTGCAAATACACCGGAAGATTCGATTGGTTCGTTATCCTTATTGAAAAAATGTTTTATCTGCGCATTATTGTTATAATCGTAGGTAATTTTTGCGGCTCCCTGCATTGATGAGTAGCCAAGAAGAACATTATTCCTGACAAATTCAACTGATAAAAGATGCCCTGTTTTATCATAGGTAAATTTGTAGCTGTTAACTGTTTTTGCCTGGTCGGCAGTCAACGCATGAGATCCTTTTTCAATATCATAAGGAGTTTCACTGAACTGTATAGTTCTATAATATTCCACACCAGAGTGCAAGTTTTTATTTGTTGTTGTACTTGTACAGGAAAAAATGCCCATCCCGATTACTAATATCAGGATTAACGGAAGAGTTGCTTTGCTCAAGTTCATATTCTTAACTATTTTTGGTTTATATTAATTAACAAAAATATTGATTATTTATTTCTGTATCCCTATTAATCATACAATTTAACAAATAAAATACAGAATTGTTTAATCAGGTTTATGGGGAAAAAACATAACAACGTAATTAGTATATTTGTTTAATTTCAAATACTCCCGTTTATGGAAACCTCCTTCTTTGATTCCACTTTGTTCCTTTATATCGTAATGCCACTATTAATATTTCTGGCCAGGATATGTGATGTATCTATAGGTACTTTGCGTATAATATTCGTATCAAAAGGGAAAAGGAATATCGCTCCAATCCTGGGATTTTTTGAAGTACTGATATGGATAACTGCAATAAGTAAGATTATGGAGAACCTCGATAACTATATCAATTTTGTTGCCTATGCAGCCGGTTTTGCAACCGGCAATTTTGTTGGGATGATTATTGAAGAGAAATTAGCTATGGGGATCCTGATGATCAGGATTTTTGCGTATGAAAGTGGGAACGAACTTGTCCAGACGCTGAATGCAAGAGGCTTTGGAGCAACGGTTGTAGAGGCTCACGGAGCAAGGGAAAATATAGATTTAATATATTCAATTGTTAAAAGAAATGAACTCGCGAATGTTCTGGATGTCATTTCTCTGATCAACCCTAAAGCATTTTACACTATTGAGGACGTTAAAGCCGTTAATGAAGGTATCTTCACCCCGAATAAACCAAATAGTATTTTCCCTTTCAGCAATGTGCTAAGGCAGTGGAGGAAGGGGAAATAAAAGATTTTTGCTTACTGTTATAATACATAGACAATGAAGAAAATCATGCGTATTACTCTGATTATTACCGGAAGTATTCTATCTCTCTTGCTTCTCCTGTTGGTTTTTGTTTTGATAAATAGTCCTGGAAAAGCCAGACCATTTCTGAGTAAGGAGGGGAAGCCGGTTCCTGGTAGCATTGCAGTAATTGAAACTGTGAACATTAATGGCTTGAATCAAAGAATGATAATAAGGGGCAGAGATACAACCAAACCGGTACTGTTATATCTTCATGGCGGACCTGGCGACCCGGAGTTTCCCTTTGTGCGTCAGTTTAATTCAGCTATTGAGGATTTGTTTGTTGTTTGCTACTGGGATCAACGCGGCGCCGGATTGTCATATTCAAAAGATATTCGTCCTGAGACAATGACTCTTTCGCAATTTGTTGATGATGCAGGAACGGTTTCAAAATATCTGATCCATAGATTTAAATGCAAAAAAATATATCTGTTGGGACATTCCTGGGGAACTCTTCTGGGTTCATTTACAGTTAAAAAATATCCAGAGTATTATAATGCCTTCATCGCAGTCGGACAGGTAGGTGATCAACAACAAGCTGAAAAAATTTCTTATGATTTTGTTCTGGGAAGAGCCAGGGAATTAAAGGATATAAAGGCCATCCGGACTCTTGAAAAAATCGGCCCTCCTCCCTATTCTGATCCTAAAGTAGCCATCGGAAAAATGACTAAAGAGAGAAAATATGTCATCAGGTATGGGGGTGCTGTTAAGAAAGGAAACTTTTACCCGAAAGCAGTAAAACCACTCCTTATTTGCAGGGAATACAGTTTCCGGGATAAGATTAACTATTTGAAAGGGATGAAGTTTTCAAAAAACTACTTATGGGACGTAATCATGAAATCAAATCTCTTCAGAGAGATTCCTGCACAACAGATTCCAATTTATATCATGCAGGGTACATCCGATTATGAGACATCATACAAGGTTGCAAAAGAGTACTTTGACGCTCTGCAGGCACCCATGAAAAAGTTTTTCACGTTTGAAAACTCAGCCCATTCACCAATATTTGAAGAGCCTGAAAAGTTTGATATGATATTAAAGGAAATTCTTTTGGAACAACAAAAGGATGGAAAGTAAAAATACCTAAATTTGCAAACGTTAAAATTTTTGCTTCATGGATCAATTCAGCAACCACCCACTTTACAAAAGACATAATATTGATAGTGTTATGAACTCACTATGGGAATTTTATAAAAAGAAATTCCTCATATTATTCATAGTCTCTCTGGTAATGTCTCTGGTGATTCAATATGCTTCAACTTTGGTAAATATGAAGGATCTCTCATCAATTACTGATCCCATGGTTTTGCTTGAAAAAATAAAGGGTTTACTAATCCCGATCCTGATAATCTCT
>JADGPT010000130.1 GCA_017882345.1 Bacteroidales bacterium | reverse complement strand
CATCGCGCTGGACTTGCGAAAGGTCACCGTGAAGGGCATCGGCATTATAGCCATCATTTATAAGTTTAGAGGCCACTTCCTGTGTCTCTTTACGGGTGCGGCAAAATACTATTCCATAGATATCCGGTTCAAAATCAGCTATACGTTTAAGCACTTTATATTTATCCTTCGCATGAACAAGGTAGTATGCATGACTCACATTATCCGCAGATGAATTTTTTGTTCCGATCGTTATTTCAACCGGGCTATCCATATATTTCCTTGCAATTGATGAAATTTCTTTAGACATGGTTGCAGAAAACAACAGTGTTCTACGTCCGTCCGGAACTTCTTCAAGAATTTCATTGATGCTGTCAAGGAACCCCATGTTAAGCATCTCATCAGCTTCATCGAGGACAACTGTGGTCACGGCAGATAATCTGGCTGCCCCTCTGCCTATAAGGTCAATAAGCCTGCCAGGTGTTGCAACAATAATATGAACACCCTTTTTCAGTCCTCTTATCTGGTTGTCAATACTAGCACCTCCATAGACTGCAAGTATTTTCAGTTTACCTGTATATTTCGCGTAATCCGTCAGATCACCGGTGATCTGCATGCACAGTTCACGGGTAGGACAGAGTATAAGCGCCTGCGTATTATTTATTTCTGTGTCAGTTGCCTGAACCAATGGTAGCCCAAAGGCTGCTGTTTTACCTGTCCCCGTTTGTGCAAGGGCAATAATATCAACCTCACCTCCCAGCATTAACGGAATAACTTTTTCCTGCACGGGCATTGGGTTCTCAAATCCAAGTTCCTGAATAGCCTTCAGTATACCGGGAGTGAATCCCATCTCTTCAAAATTTATCATTATTATATTTTATGATGTGATTCCGGGAGCGATGGATTTGTTATCCCGGTCGAAATGAACTCATATACAGACTGGGCAAAATGCCTGACAACGCTTTGTAGAAATCACCTTGTTAATTTGGGCGCAAAGATAAGTAAATTATTCTAATTGCAACATTTAGAAAAGTTTGGAGTGAGCTAGAGTTTGGAGGTTAGGCTCTTTAAACTTCATCATTGAAATAGAGAATTAAATTCATTTGAAATATTTTACTATAATTCTAAAACTTTATACCTTTAGTTAACAAGTAATTACATAAATTTGTAATTATGGCTTCACTACCGGTAAAAATATATTCAGATAATGATTCTCCTCGTCTAAGGTATATAGCAGGGATTATCCTTGGAGATATTCTGGGATTATCGTGGGAGGTTATTACTGATAAACGTAAACTAGGGAAACATCCGGTTATTAATTATTCCAATGATAATATATCCGGTTCATTTAAAATCATTCCTGATTCAATTTTATTTGAAAAGGGAATTTGCGTAAAGCAGATTTTAATAAGTGATTGGAGGGGGTTACCGGTATTTTTTCAGACCACTTCAGGTTCCGATCTCCCTTTTGACATTTTTGCAGCATCGTTTTACCTTGTAACCAGGTATGAAGAGTATCTTGAATTTGAACACGATGAATATGGAAGATTTTGCTCTTCCTCATCAATTGCTTTAAAATATGGTTTTCTGGATAAACCCATCATCGATCTTTGGGCCAGAGAACTTGCAAAAACTTTTCTGAAACGGTTCCCTACTCTGGTTTTCAGACGAAATGAATATAAGGCTCTTTTAACCATTGATACTGATCAGCCGTTTGCATATCCTGGAAAGAATATCTTCAGAACTATAGGTGGTTTTTTTCGTGAAAATAAAAGCATTCCGGGCAGTGTTTCCAACCGCTACCGGATTATTACCAAAGAAGAAAAAGATCCTTTCGATGTCTTTGATTATATGATCGAAAACATTAAGAAAAACGATGTTGACACAAGGTTTTTCTTCCCGGTAGGTGACCATTCAAAATTTGACAGGAATCCTTCATGGAAAAATGAAGAATACCGGAACCTTATCCATAGAATTGCCGATACGTACCAGATTGGTCTTCATCCATCATTTATTGCAGGCGGAGATGGTTCACTTATAAATACTGAAGCAGTTCGTCTTAAATCAATTCTTGGGAAAGATGTCTGTATCAGCCGTTTTCATTATATCAGATTATTCATGCCCCGTTCATATAATAATGTCCTCATGGCAGGAATTTCAGAAGACTATTCCATGGGTTACCCTGATGAACCGGGCTTCAGGGCAGGGATAGCCCGTCCGTACTTTTTTTATAATGTTTCTGATGATGTACAGACAAACCTGAAAATCATTCCTTTCCAGATAATGGATGGAACGCTTTCTGATTATAAAAAACTTGACGCTGACACTTCGAAGGAGATCATTTTAAACCTGATAAACGAAACCAGAAAAGTCGGCGGACTCTTTGTGAGTATCTGGCATAATACTTCTTTGCTTGATAATGAAGAATCGAAGGGATGGAGAGAAGTTTTTGAATTTATGATTAAAAACCAGAACCCGGGATAGTTTTCTATAAGGATAGTTGCTTCTTTCTCCAATGATCGGAAACCAGAAAACTTAAAGAAGTTCTATTTCTTCATCTTCATTAATTTCCTTAAGGATACCTCCATCACATTTAATTGTCCGTGCGGAGAATTTTTTCAGGAGTGTATAATTATGTGTAGCGACGATCACTGCCCTGCCTGTCTTACAAATATCTGTAAGTAATCTTAGAATACCTTCTGATGTTTCGGGATCTAGATTGCCGGTAGGCTCATCGGCCAGAATTATTTCAGGGTCGTTAAGCAGTGCTCTTCCTATAACAACACGCTGTTGTTCTCCTCCTGACAGTTGATGTGGCATCTTATAACCTTTCAGTCCAAGGCCAACTTTTTCCAGAACTTCCCCGATCCGGGTAGCTATCTCTAATTTGTTTTTCCATCCTGTAGCTTTCAGAACAAATCCCAGATTCTCATTAACTGACCTGTCGGTAAGCAGCTGGAAATCCTGGAAAACGATTCCAATTTTCCTTCGAAGATAAGGGACCTCCCTCTTCTTGATTTTTGACAGGTCATACCCGGCAACAAGTCCAACACCCTCTTTCAGAGGTATCTGAGCGTTTAGAGTTTTGATAAGGCTCGATTTCCCACTGCCAACTCTGCCAACCAGGTAAAGAAACTCACCTTTCCCAACACTCAGATTGACATTGGAAAGCACCAAATGGTTCTGCTGCCATATACTACAGTTTGTCAACTCAATAATAACATCCAATGGAAGATTTTCCTGCATTTCCCGTCTATTTAATGTGCAAAATAAAGAAAGAATTGATAATTAACATTTATATGTTGATAAAATCAGTAATAAAGGCCCATTGACGGCGTTTAATAGTTGTAATTTTACGATTAATTAAAAAAACAGGAGTTAATGTTATATGTGGCTTACGATTAATATGTTATATGCCATCTATATACTCTCAAACAGAAACAGTGTTAATTTGTGAAGGGCCAAAAAAAATAAGTTATGAACAGAAACAAACTCATTTTATTATTCAGTTTTCTTTTAATATTCGTACTTCCTGTCACATCACAGGCTCCATTTACGGTTAATGAGATTGGGTCGGATTTTTACAGGGGTATGGAATTGTTCAATAAAGAGAAATACCCGGCTGCAATAAGACTATTTGATTCCTTCATAAAAAATGGAGATAAATCCAACCTCATCCTTGTTACGGACACTGAATATTACAGATCAATTGCTGCTTTAAAACTTTTCAATTCTGATGCCGAATACAGGATGCTGATGTTTATATATACACATCCCGAAAGTCCACGACTCAATGATGCCAGACTGGAATTAGGCGATTATTTTTATCAGAACAAAAACTATAGGAAAGCAGTAATCTATTATGAGAGTGTGAACAGACAGGAATTGAAATCAGATAAGCTGGCAGAATATTTTTTCAGACTGGGATATTCACTATACATCAAAGGTGATCAAAGCAGAGCGCTACTGATGTTTTCTGAAATTAAAGATATCGATACAGAATATACCCCGCCAGCTGTCTATTATTTTTCTCAGATAGCCTACGAACAGAAAATGTATCAGACTGCTATGGAGGGATTCACGCGTCTGAAAGATGATGAAACATTTGGAGGTGTGGTGCCATTTTATATAGTTCAGATTCTCTACCTCCAGAAAGACTATGATGGAATTCTGTCAATGGCTCCGGATCTTCTTAAGTCGGCCGGGAAAGCAAGGGCTATTGAACTTTACAGATTTATCGGAGATGCTTATTATAATAAGGAGAATTACAAAGAGGCATTGCCATATCTTGAGAAATACGCCACAGGAGCAAAGGCCAGCGACCGCGAGGACAAATATCAGCTTGGTTACTGTTATTATAAAACCGGAGAGATTGATAAAACAATCAAACTCTTTCTGGAAATAGGCGCCAGGAGTGATCTCCTCAGCCAGAATATCTGGAATGTCCTTGGCGATTGCTATCTGCAGAAAGGCGATAAAATACGTGCCCGGTTAGCTTTCGGTGAGGCATCAAAACTAAATTTTGACAAGAAGATCAGGGAGGAATCTCTATATAATTTCGCAAAATTGACTTATGAAACTGCTTATGCTCCTTTTGGAGAAGCTATTGCAGCTTTTCAGGAATATGTCGACCTCTACCCCGGGTCAAAGAGGATTCAGGAAGTGTACGATTACCTGGTAGGTACATTAATGCAGATTAAAAACTACAAAGCTGCTCTGTCTGCTCTTGATAAAATTGGAAATAAAGATAGCAGACTGGAAGAGGCTTATCAGAAAGTCGCATTTTTCAGAGGATTGGAGTTATTTAAAAATCTCGAACTTGAAGCTTCAATCAGTATGTTTGATAAGTCACTCAAATATGAAAAATATAACAGGCAGATCAGGACAAGAGCTATCTACTGGAGTGGTGAGGCAAATTACAGGCTTGGTCATTATGATATTGCAAAAGAAGATTATGAGTTGTTTATGGGATTGCCTGGTTCGACCCTTTTGAGCGAATACAATCTTATAAGATATAATCTTGGTTACACCTTCTTTAATCTGAAGGACTATAATAATGCTTTGAATAATTTTAAAACTTTCGAATCGGAAGTTACTAACGTCAGACCGGAAGTACTTGCCGATGCCAGGAACAGAATTGCCGATTGCTATTATATTGCCACCAGCTATCCTTTAGCTATTAGTTATTACGACAAAGTTATCGAATTCGGAAACCTCGATGCCGATTATGCCATGTTCCAGAAGGGATTTTCCCTTGGACTTATTAATAACACTAAAGGCAAAATTGATGTGCTCACCGCTCTGATGCAGAAATTTCCTTCTTCAACATTTGTTCCTACCGCAATATTTGAACGAGGCAGGGCTTATCTGGTACTTGAAGATTACAGAAAAGGAGAATCAGATTTCAATACAATTATCTCAAATTATGCAGGGAGTTCTTTTGTGCCTCGTTCTATAGTTCAGCTGGGCCTTCTTTATTATAACCTCGGAGAAAATGAAAAGGCTATTTCCCAGTATAAGAAAGTGATAGAGAACTACAAATCAAGCCCTGAAGCAAGGGATGCAATGACAGGACTAAGAAACACTTATGTCGATTTGAATGATGTTGATACTTATTTTGCTTATGTTAAGACACTCGATGGTTATGGCGATATAAACATGGCACAGAAAGATTCCCTTCTGTATATGTCGGGTGAGAATCTGTATATGACCGGCAAATATGAAAAAGCCACCGATGTTTTAAGAAAATACCTTAATGAATTTCAGGATGGTAGTTTCAGACAAAATGCCCAGTACTATCTCGCAGAATGTCTGAGATCAGCAGGAAATACTGACGAGGCCCTGAAATTGTTTAGAGAAGTCTCAGACAAACCGAATAATCAGTTTCTCGAACAATCGTTAATAGCAGCTTCATCAATTCTATATGATAAAGAAGATTATTCAACATCGCTTGATTATTATGAGAAACTTGAGAAAGTTTCCTCGAATGATGCGAATACTCTGATAGCTCTTAAAGGCCAACTGAAATCAGCATATCAGGCTGGCGATGCTCAGAAGACTATCATTGCTGCCGGGAAAATAAACGCTTTGGCAAATATACCGGAAGAGCTGGCCAGAGAGGCTACATTTATGAGTGCAAAAGCAAATTATAGTCTGAATAATTATGATGAAGCTCTAAGAGATTTCAGAAAAGCAGGAACAGAAGTTACAAGCGTGGAAGGAGCTGAGTCGAAATACAGGGTAGCTGAGCTTCTGTATAAGAAGGATAAACCGGCAGAAGCAGAAAAAGTAATTTCAGAGTTCATTGATCAGAAATCTCCTCATCAGTACTGGATGGCAAGAGTATTCCTGCTTCTCGCGGATATAAGCATTAAAAAAGGTGATTCCCTGCAGGCCCGGGCAACTCTTCAGAGTCTTAAAGATTATTACACGGTTGATAACGATGGAATACTTGATGAGGTAAAAGCTAAAATAAGCTCCCTCGATGAAAGTAAACCGAATACGGATAAAAATGACAATCAGCAAAATAGCGTCCAACAATAGTAAAAAACTGATAAAGAAATTGATTTGACATGATAAAAAGAAACCTTATTATAGCAGTCCTCTTAATTATCTCTTTATTGCCGATCGATGCCCAGGTAAAAAAACAGGATACAGGGCTAAAGAGGGAGGTTACTTTGTATAATCCGTACAAGCCATCTCTCCCAGATTCTAAAAAGAGGAGCTTTTTGCCTGATATGAATGATACATCGAAAATCAGACCTTCCTTTCGTTATGATGTAAATAGCGCTCCTTTTCTTCCTGAATATAATATTAGTCCGATTAAGGCTGCTGCCTTACTTCCTGATCCTTTGCCTAAACTTTACAAAAGTTATGTAAATATTGGAATTGGAAATTATTTTTCTCCTCTTGCTGAAATAAGTATTACAAACGAGCGATCGAAAAAAGGCTCAATTGGTTTTTATGGCCGTCATTTCTCAACCAATGGAAAGGTTGTACTCGATAATGGAAAGAAAGCATTTGCTGGTTATATGGATAACGATGTCTCACTTTTTGGACGGAGATTCTTCAAAAAAAATATTCTTGAAGGTTCTTTGGACTATGCAGAAAAGTCAAGATACGCTTATGGTTACAGTCCTACTGTTTCAGACTATTCTCCTTCAAAAAAAGAGATCAGAATACCATATAATAATATAGGAGCAAAAACATCATTTTCTTCCTTAAATCTGGATTCTACAGAGTTTTCTTATGATTTTAATTTATCCTTTAATTATTTTACCAGCGCAAAAAATATGTATCAGCGTAAGGTTGGTTTCTCCGGGATAATGGCTAAATCATATAATGGATTTTATGTTGGTTCCGGCTTAAGCTATGACCATTACAGGTTTTCAGACTTTCTGCTGACCACACCGAGGTATATTGCATCAATCAGTCCATTCCTGAAAAAGAGTTCAGAACAGTGGAGTTTTAAACTCGGACTTCAATTGTTGCTCGATAAGGATATAAATTCATTTACGAAACCACATATATATCCTGATGTTAATTTCAGCTTCAATGTAGTTCCTTCCTATGTCAACTTTTTTGCAGGATTATCAGGAAAACTTGAAAAAAATGAACCCTTGAAAATCGTTTCTGAAAATCCATTCCTTATCCGGGATGGCAGTCTTTATAAGGTACCAAATACAAGCCATGACCTGATTCTTTCAACCGGTTTAAAAGGAAATACCGGATTAAAAGGAAATTACCTGGTGTCAGCATCATATTCTCTGATCAGTGATATGCTCTTCTATTCCAATATTTTCATCCCTGAAACTATTTCTACTCTTAATAGGGGAAACTATTTTTCAGCTCTTCCCGACGATGTGGAACTGCTTAATATTCATGCAGAAATGGGTGGCTCAATCAATGATAAATTCTCTTTTAATGGTGCAGCAAATCTGTATAATTATACTATGTCGAAATTTCAGTATGCATGGGACAAACCCGGGTGGGATGGTAAGTTAGGATTAAAGTATAACCTGCGGGACAAGATTATTGCCGGACTTGAAATTTCGATCCTGGGTAAGCGGCATCAAATAGTCAATGGTGACTTTGTGGTTCCTGCTCCAGGT
>JADGPT010000129.1 GCA_017882345.1 Bacteroidales bacterium | reverse complement strand
GTGGGTTTTGAATGTGACAAGTTTGATACTGTTGCTTTTAATGCTCATTTTGCTGAATTTGTTGAGAAACTGATACCTGCTAATTTTGCTTCAAAACAAAAAAAAGGAGGATTAACCACGCTACATATGGACAGTTGGGAAATGGGAGCGCAAAACTGGGATGCAAATTTTAGCAAGGAATTTCAACATCGCAGGGGTTACGATCCGACACCCTTTTTCCCGGTCTATTCAGGAATGGTTGTAGAAAGTATTGAGATAAGTGAAAGATTTCTTTGGGACTTGCGACTTACTTCACAAGAATTAATTATTGAAAATTACGCTGGACATGCAAAAAAGGTGGCCCGACGCTATGGACTGAATTTATCCATAGAGCCCTATGACATGAATCCGACGGCAGATATGGATTTAGGTGCTGTAGCTGATATACCCATGTGTGAGTTCTGGAACAAAGGTCTTGGGTTTAACACCTCCTTCAGTGCTGTCGAAGCTTCTTCCATAGCCCATGTTCTTGGCCGTCCGGTTGTTGCTTCCGAAGCATTTACTTCCGACTGGGGTCGTGAAGGTTATACCGCCTTTCCGGGAAACATGAAGAACCAGAGTGACTGGGCTCTTTGTGCTGGTATCAACCGTTTCTTCTTTCACACTTTTGCTCACAAACCTTATGGCGACCAGAATCGTCCGGGTATGACCATGGGCGGTTATGGTGTTCATTGGGACCGTGGACAAACCTGGTGGACAATGTCTTCAGCTTACCACAAATATATTTCACGATGTTCTTACCTTTTACAACAAGGCAGAACAGTTGCTGACGTATTGTATCTCACACCCGAAGGAGCACCACATGTGTTTAAAGCGCCATCATCAGCAATGGTTGGAGGCGATACCATTCCTGATCGGAGAGGCTTTAATTTCGATGCATGTTCCCCCAACATGCTTATTGCAAATGCAAATGTCAGGAATAACCAAATTGTGTTCAAAAGTGGAGCCACTTATAAGCTTTTAGTGCTACCATCATTTGAAACCATGACGCCTGCTTTGCTCACCAAAATTGAAGAACTTGTAAATGCAGGAGCTATTATTGTAGGATTGCCACCTTTAAAATCGCCAAGTTTAACAAATTACCCTGAATGTGACAAAACAGTACATTTGCAAGCCGAAAAACTTTGGGGAGGAGTGAAAACGCCGCAAGCAATTCAGAATCGAAATTATGGAAAAGGCAAAATATATTGGGGAGGTGAATTGTCAAAATATACTAACAATGAGCTTTATCCGAACTATAATGCTACTGCAAAAATCTTAAAGCAAATTGGGTGTACCGAAGATTTTGAATCGACTTCTTCGCTACGATATACACATCGTACATCAGGTAAACTGGATATTTATTTTGTCTCCAATAAATCAAATCAGGTTATTTCAGCCAAATGCAACTTCAATATCAAGGATGGTGTTCCTGAACTATGGAATCCTCTTAATGGCGAAACCTGCGACCTTCCGGATTTTAAACATCAAAATGAAAGAACATTCATTCCAATAAAATTTGAGGCTTACCAGAGTTATTTTATAGTCTTCAGTAAAGGGGAAAAGACGAAATCGCCAAAAGCAAATGGCGTAAAAAATTTTGTGGAACCAACGGTTGTAATGAATATCGACGGTCCATGGGAAGTCTCGTTTGATACTACATGGGGAGGTCCGGGAAAGTTAAAATTTGATAAGCTCGAAGATTGGACTAAGCGCCCGGAGAAAGGCGTAAAATATTATTCAGGTATTGCAACCTATAGCAAGACTTTTGATTTACGCAAATTGAATCAATCCAGACTTTTCTTAAGCTTAGGCGAGGTAAACTGCATGGCTCGTGTCCGGATCAATGGAAAAGATCTTGGTGTGGTATGGACTGCACCTTGGCAAATTGATATTACCAATGCGGTTAAACAAGGGAATAATCAATTAGAAATTGAAGTGGCAAACCTATGGGCAAACCGTTTAATTGGCGACGAGCAATTCCCTGATGATGGTATTAAAGATGGTAAATGGCCCGATTGGTTGCTTGAAGGAAAGCCACGGACCAGTGGCAGGTATACTTTCTGTACGTTTAAATTTTACACTACCAATTCGCCATTACAAAAATCAGGACTAATTGGTCCAGTTAACATAATTGTTTTATAATTAAAATCTTAGTTTTATGATAAAAGTTGGATTATTTGGAATTGGCCTCGACACCTACTGGGCACAGTTCAACGGATTGCTCAGTAATCTGAAAGCATATCAGGAACAAATCAAAAACAGAATCGCAGGATTCAATGTTGAAGTAATTGATGCCGGAATGGTTGATAACCCTGTAAAGGCAAGAGAGGCAGCAGATTTTCTAAAGCAAAATGATGTTGAAATAGTTTTTTTGTATGTTTCTACTTATGCACTATCGTCAACAGTTTTACCTGTTGCACAAAAATTGAAAGTGCCGGTTATTATTTTAAATCTTCAACCAGTGGCTCAATTGAATTATGAAACTTTTAATCACTTGGGAGACCGTGGTAAAATGACCGGTGTTTGGCTCGAGCATTGCCAGGCCTGTTCAGTTCCCGAAATTGTCAGCGTCTTTAACCGCTCCGGAATTCAATACGATATGGTGACCGGATATCTTCAAGATCAAGAAGCGTGGCGGGAAATCGAAGCCTGGAGCGAAGCTGCCCGTGTCGCCGCAGCCATCAGAAACAACCGTTTAGGAATTTTGGGTCATTATTATGGCGGTATGCTCGATGTTTACACCGACCTAACCAAACAAACTGCCATATTCGGAACTCACATCGAAATCCTGGAAATGTGTGAACTGAAAAAATACCACGACGAAGCCTCCGACGCTGAAGTTCAATCCAAAATTCAGGAATTTAAAGATACTTTTGATGTAGCTTCGGAATGCGAAAGATCAGAAATAGAACGTGCGGCAAGAACTTCAGTAGCGTTGGATATGTTGGTAAAAAATCGTAACCTGGGTTCGATGGCCTACTATTATGAAGGAGAACCCGGTAATGATTATGAAAATATAGTGACATCAGTAATTGCAGGAAATACACTTCTGACTGGCAAAAACATTCCGATAGCCGGTGAATGTGAAGTGAAGAATGCACAGGCTATGAAAATCATGGCGGAATTTGGTGCAGGGGGCTCATTCTCCGAATTTTACTTAATGGATTTCAAAGATGATGTAGTCATACTCGGTCATGACGGTCCTGCTCACTTTGCTATTGCTGAAGGTCGTGTGAAACTGCTTCCCCTGCAAATTTACCACGGAAAACCCGGCAAAGGTTTGTCAATCCAAATGACTGTAAAACATGGCCCAGTTACTTTGTTGTCGGTTGTTGAAGGCAAAGATGCTGTATTCCTGCTAGTTGCTGAAGGCGAATCAGTTGCCGGACCCATACTCGAAATCGGAAACACAAACAGTCGGTACCATTTTTCTATCGGAGCAAAGAGATTCATGAATGAATGGTCAAAACAAGGTCCGGCACACCATTGTGCCATTGGCGTTGGCCACATTGCCGATAAGATTCAGAAGCTTGGGCAAATACTTGGGATTACAGTAGTGAAGATTTGTTGAAAAATGATTCAGAAATTAGACTAAAAAGTATAAAACACGTAGCATAAAAATGAAGCTTTAAATCGGATTCCATTTTGGGATAGGCTGAGAGAAACCTCCATGATCGGCAGCAATTCCGATTCGTATTCCAGGAGTTGATAATTTAGTCTTTATCATCTGTTGTGTTTTTTGGATTATTAATCAACATTAAATTTGAAATCCAGTGACTCATTTTTTCAAGAAGACCTTTCTGAGTTCTTTAACTTGTTCGTCGTTTATTGGCAGCAAATCGCCAATTGGTTTAGCCATCACCAACGATTTAGCGCTGAATTCGGCCACTTCAAGACGGTCGAAAGTCTGAAGTAACTTATCACCGGTGATCAGTATAGAATCATTCTGAATTATAATGGCTGGTGTCCCAGACGATATTAAATCAGGAATTTCCTTTCGTCCCATAAAATGTACACCAAAAGGTAGTGAAGGAATATCCTGCAGAAAGATCCAACTCTCCGGAATGGTCCTCACATTTAAAAGTGACTTTGTAACTCCGAATGCCATCAGGTATGGTGATTGTGTAAGTATGATGGAATTTATGTCAGGGTTTCTCCTGTAAATTTCCTGGTGCATCCAAGTTGCCCTGCTTGGTACTTTCCCGTATTCGCGTTTACCATCTTTTATCTGTACAATATCACCTATCTGAAGATTCCATCGGGGAATATTAGTTGGGGTTATCAGGAAATCATTATTACGCCAGCGAACCGATACTGTTCCGTATGAACTTATCATCAATCCCTGATCGCATGCACGATGGACGATATTGCAGATACTTGTGCGTTTCTCCCTCTCATCTGAAGGGTAGCTAGTAATTTTTATCTCAGGTAACAAACCTGGAATCTGTGCTTCAAAATCGTCAATCTGCTCATTTGTAAGATACTGTGACTTACTAATAGTATTTCCATAGAGAATAGTTCTGGCTGAGAACTCAAGTGTTTCAAATCTTTGAAAAGCATCCAGCAGATCGCTTCCTCCTAACACAGTACCATGGTTTTCCATGATAATAGCCATAAATCCCTTTTTAAATTCCGCGGCAATTCTCTTGCCCAGCAAATCGCTTCCGGGCAATTCATAGGTGGCATAGCCGATAGAACCGCAGATATATTTAGCCTGACTAATAATATTTGTATCAGGTATCTGATGCACAATACTGAATGAAACCAGGGCAGGAGGATGAGCATGGATAATAGCCCTGATATCTGGACGCATCTCATAAATAGCTTTATGAAAAGGAAACTCTGACGAGGGCTTATGCCTTCCTGAAAATGTTCCGTCACTTTTCACACACATAATGTCGCTTGGCCTCAAAGATCCTTTGTCCACTGCCGAAGGGGTTACCCAGATGTCACCATTTTCATCTATTACCGATATATTGCCTCCTGAAGTGGTTGTCATCCCCCTTTTGTATATCCGGCTGATGATCATTGTTATCTGATCACGCGGATGCATAAGCCGGGTGTCTAGAATTTCATTCATTTTATCAGATATATAATTACATTTATGTTCTAAGACTGTTTATACAGTATTATGCCATTTCAACTAAATACTTTTGCTAATTGTTTCCTCTATTTTACACTCTTTAAGTCCCATATCAATTGCCGGCGCTACTTTCCCAAATGAATTTTCCCATATAATCATGGCTGCACCCAATGCTGTTGCATTATCAATTTCGGAAGTATATACTTTTTTACCAGGAAGCCATGCAGCCATCAATTTTACGAATATTTCATTCCTGGCAAAACCGCCTGAAATGTATACAATTTGTGTTTTATCATCTGCAGGAATTATTAAGCTGAGTGATTCCATTCCCAGACTTACCAGGTCATGAATCAAATGATGATAAGCTTCTTCAAATGTTTGGAAGATACCCGGATTAACAGATAGATCAATATAATCTTTTGGAACTGAATGTTGGAAATATATCCGTTTATCTTTGTTTTCTCTCAGTGAGGATAACATTCCTGCATCTGCTTTTACCTTTTTATAATAACCAGCTTCTGTACCGAAGTGTTTGCTGATCTTTTCAACATTCACATCATGAATATGCCCAAGGAACAAACGTGATGATTTTACCTGTCGCTGCTGTACACTTAAATAGCACAGACTATCCTTTTTCAACTGATTTGTTGTAAGAGGCTCAGTATTAAACGGATTCATAAAGATACACCAGGTACCGGTTGAAATCAGTATGAATTGTTCTTTTGTTCCCTCGAAATATGGCACTAAAGAAGAAGAACTATCATGAATTCCAATCCCTGTTTTTATTGTTTGTCCATGAAAATCAATATCGTAAATCTGTGAGTTGGCAATAGGATCAGGAAGATTAATCCCTTCCTTTGTTATCCAGGTATGATAACATCGGCTATCGAAGTCCCATAATGCAGTATGGCATCCGATTGAGGTATATTCAGATGCTATTTTACCTGTAAAACAATAACTGAGATATTGAGGAAAATGCAGAACAACCCTGATCTTGTTAAACAGATCAGCTTTTTTTCTCTTGAACCATAAAGCCTGAAGTCCGGAATTAAGCATTCCCAAAGCCGGAGATGCTGTTTTCCGGCTGAATTCCTCAATACCACCATATGTCTCATAAAATCCCTTCAGAACATCTTCGGGCATGGGTTTCAGGTAATTGTAAACAGGAGTAAAACGCTTCCCATTGTGATTTAGATAGACAAGACTTGCACCATACGTGGCGAAATTAAGCGCTTTAATCGTGTACTTTTTTTGAAGTATCACATCAGAAACACACTCTTTCATCCAATTCTCAATCTTCTCTATATCATCACATGCAAAACCGTCATCGTCCAGTATTTCGTCAAATTTCTGCTCCGCTTCATGAACTATTTTCAGTTTTTTATCAAACAGCAGGAATTTTTTATTTGTTTTCCCGATATCAAAAATAGCTATTACCTCTTTATACATAAAATGTTTTTTACTTACGTTTGCTAAGTATATCCTTCTCATATTGCTGAATTTCTGCAATATAATCCTCCGATACCGGCACATTGTTAATCAGGCAATAGTAATTATAAACAGCGCTGAACGGTTTTGTCTTTAATACTTCCAACCATGCAAGCCTTTCAAAGTTGTTACCGGATTCTTCATAAGATTTTAATTTAACCGTTGGCTCGAGAAGAGCGAATAAGAAAGATAACTGAGCTGCCCGTGTACCAATTATATAAGCGCCGATACGGTTAATGCTTGCGTCAAAATAGTCCAAAGCGACATTAACCCTGTTTAGAGCATTAGCTCTCACTATCTCCTGAGCAATAAATTGCATTTCATCGTTAAAGATTACTACATGGTCACTGTCCCACCGAACTCCGCGGCTTATATGCAATAATAGTTCATCAACATATAGTAGGACAGATGATATTTTGTCACCGACCTGTTCAGTTGGATGGAAATGACCGTTATCAAGTGTAATTAACTTATTATTCTTAATAGCATAACCAAGGTAAAATTCATGCGATCCAACTACCATAGATTCAGAGCCAATACCGAATAATTTACATTCAACAGAATCTTTAAGATATTCCACAGGATATACTTCGGCAAATATTTCATCTAGAGATTTCTTTAAAAGTTCCCTGTGTTTGTTTCTATCTACCGGTGTATCTTTTGAACCATCGGGTATCCAGATGTTATTTATAGACGGGGTACCTAATTGTCTACCCATTTCAGTAGCAATTTTACGGGAGCGTTTTATATGTTCCACCCAGAATTTTCGATGTTTTTCATTCTTACTCGAAAGTGTAAAACCATCATTGGCATACGGATGAGAAAAACATGTAGGATTAAAATCCAGTCCTATTTTATTTTCTTTTGCCCAGTCGATCCAACTCTGAAAATGTTTCACTTCAATCTGGTCACGATCGACTTTCTCACCTTTGAAATCACCGTAAATAGCATGCAGGTTCAATCTTTGTTGTCCGGGTAGGAGGCTCATTACCTTTTCAATATCCTGACGAAGATGATCAATTGTCCGTGCTTTCCCTGGATAATTACCAGTCACCATAATGCCACCTCCCCCTAATTCTGCATCCGGGGTTTCGAATCCACCTACATCGTCGGATTGCCAGCAGTGAAGACTGATCTTAATCTGATCGAGTTTTTTAATGGAATCATCTGTATTGACACCCAACGCTGCATATTGTTCTTTAGCATCTGCGTATGCTTTTAATACTTGTTCTTTTTTCATTTTGTTTAATTTGAATTTAATCTGTATTTTACCTGAATCCTGTAATTAAGAACCAGAATTAGAAAGGAATAGCCTCTTCTGATTTCAGTTTGATTTGTCGATTTTTTTCTCTTTTATTCTGCAATTTCAAAGGTATAGTTCCCTGAACCGGCTTGCAGAGTAAGCTTATTATCGACATTCTTGATATCTTTCAGATATATATTCAGCGATAATGCCTTTCCACCTTCAGTAACTTTATCCTGGCTTCCGGTCGGCAGAATTATTGTTGCTGAAGTATTTGCAGGTATCCCTACCTTAATTATT
>JADGPT010000128.1 GCA_017882345.1 Bacteroidales bacterium | reverse complement strand
GGATGATATTTTGGTATATCTGTTCTCCTGGTGAATGTAAGTCCGTAGAGTTGATTGGCTACGTAAAACATCCCTTCCATTACATTGTCAATTTTAAAATATGGACGCATTACTTCGTCATCAAGATCATATTTTTCTTTCTTGATCTTTTCAGTGTAGTACCACCAGTCCCATGGGGCAAGTTTGAATTTGCCTCCTTCTTTGTTTATCAGTTCCTGTTGAGCTGCAGCTTCTGCCTTAGCCACCGGTAAAGCAGCATCCCATACCTGTCCAAGGAATGTAAACACTTTCTCAGGTGTTTTTGCCATGGTTCTTTCAAGCACAAAATCAGCAAAACTATCATAACCAAGAAGATGTGACCTTTCGACTCTCAGTTTAGCGATTTTTGCAATTATTGCTTTATTATCATGATTATTATCATTATCCCCTTTCATAAAATATGCAGTGAAAAGCTTTTGGCGCAGATCACGGCGGTCAGAATACTGCAGAAAAGGTGTCATGCTCGGAACCTGCAGAGTGAATACCCACTTGCCATCCATCTTCAGAGATTTTGCCATTCCGGCTGCCTGCGTTATTACCCCTTCCGGCAATCCGGAGAGATCCTCTTTTTTATCGATAACAAGATTGAATCCATTGGTTTCTGCCAGAAGGTTCTGACCAAATTGTACAGAAAGAATTGAAAGATCTTTGTTAATCTTGCGAAGCTTATCCTTATCTTCCGGTGATAATGCCGCTCCGCTTCTTACAAAGTCTTTATAGGTATCATCCAAAACCTTCTTCTCTTCCTCAGTAAGCTTAAATTTTGCCTTGTTTTCATATATTGATTTTATTTTACTAAAAAGAGTATCATTAAGGTTGATATCATCCCTGTGTTTCGAAGAAACAGGAGAGAGCTCCCTGTTTATAACCTGCAGAGAATCACTTGTATTGGCAGAATTAAGTGCACCAAATACACTACTTACTCTTTGCAATAGCTGACCACTATAAGCGAAAGCTTTAATGGTGTTCCCGAATGTCGGCTCTCCCGGATTATTTATGATTGTCTTTACCTCTTTTTTCTGTTCTTCAAAACCTTTGAGAAAAGCTGGCATAAAATGAGCAGTTTTTATTTGTTCAAAAGGTGGTACCTGGAAAGGGGTATCATAAGTATTGAAGAAAGGATTATCGCTCTTTACTACCTTTTTACAACCGTTTGCAAACACTATTACTGCGAGAAAAATTAGAATCAAAGTCTTTTTCATATAAGATATTTTGGTATAGATTAGGTTTTCAGGTCGCAATATACAAAAAAAAGAAAAGGCACCTGGCGGTGCCTTTTCCCGATTAACCTAAACCTGATCGTTGAATACGCCGAATGGCGATTGTAGAGAAATTAAAACTATCGTTAAATTATATTTTTCATACGTTGCGAATATAAACTTATAACAAATGAACCCTTCAAAATGTTTTTAACTCTTTTTGTTTTCATTCAATATATAGACGTTTGACAATTAAAAATGTTGCATGGTTCTTTGTTAATGAATTGTTAATCATTTGTTAAAATTCTGTATATAACTGAATAACAGACGTATAGTTTTGTTCAGTTTTGAGATGATGCCTGAGATCTTAATCTTAAATGCAATTAATTTCTAATGCTCACTAATAATATTTAAATTGCACCCATATCACAATTCAGATGATCGCAAAATTGAAATATCGCTTCATGATGCAACGCCTTGGCAGAAGGCTTTATTGCTGTCTCATGTTCTACAGTTTCTGACCATCCTTTTATTCTGATCTTCAGAATAATGATCTCCTTGTTAATAAGTCAAATTGTACGGTCCAATTAATTACCCTTTTCTATGAAAGGACTTATTTTCAGTATTAAACGATATTCGATACACGATGGTCCGGGTATCAGGGTCACTGTTTTCATGAAGGGATGTCCGCTGAATTGTTCGTGGTGCCATAATCCGGAAGGCATATCTCCATTTCCCGAAACTGTGTTGCAGACAAACAGAATTGGTGACAGAGAATTCAGTAGTAATGTGGAGGCAGGAAAATATTATACTGTAGACGACATTCTTGAAATTCTTGACAAAGAGAGGGTTTTCATTAATCAGTCAAAAGGAGGTGTCACTTTCTCGGGTGGAGAACCAATGCTACAGGCAGAATTTCTACGCGAGGCATTAATGGCCTGTAAGGGAAAAGGATATCATACAGCAGTTGACACTTCGGGATATTCATCAATAGATAATTATAGTTCAATTATTCCTTTCACCGATCTTTTCCTTTTCGACATTAAGCATCTTGATGAAGCCAGGCATATTGAATCGACAGGTGTGTCAAATATCAGTATACTTGATAATTACAGACAATTGTTGGCAAGTGGCAAAGATATAATGGTTCGAATTCCTGTAATCCCCGGTTTTAATGACGATCCTGAGTATCTGGAGAGACTAAAACATTTTCTTATAACAACAAAAACAAGTTCACTTAAGAAGATAAACCTTTTACCATACCATAAGATAGGATCTTCGAAATATAAAAGATTCAATATTCCTTACAGAATGGGAGATGTTGAAACGCCTTCAGGAGAGAAAATGCAGTTGATGAAGGAATTATTCCTGGAAACAGGAGTTAAAGTTAAAATTGGAGGATGATTAAGCAACCCTGAATCAATTACTTATGAAAATTTCACCAAGAGTTATTAAATTAAGAGCTCAGAGCCTTAATGCAATTGAAAAAATCAGTATTGAAAGAGCTTCGCTTATAACTCAGTTTTATAAGAGTGATGAAGCACAAGGATTATCTGTGCCAGTGAAAAGGGCCAGGGCTTTTGAATATCTCCTGAAAAATAAAAAGATATGTATCAACGAAGGCGAACTGATAGTGGGCGAGAGGGGACCTGCTCCAAAGGAGACGCCTACTTATCCTGAAATAAGCCTGCATTCTATGAATGATCTTGAGATTCTCAACTCAAGGGAAAAAGTCTTCTTCAGGGTTGATGATGATGTGAAAAATAGCTATAAAAAGGAGATTATTCCTTACTGGAAAGGAAAGAGCAATCGTGACAGGATAATGTCCCTGATGACTCCCGAATGGCTGAATGCATACAATGCAGGGATGTTTACTGAGTTTCAGGAGCAGCGTGCTCCTGGTCATACTGTGCTGGGATACAGGATGTTCAAAACAGGGTTTCTTGCTGTGAAGGATGAGATAAAGAAGGCGAAAGAAGCTCTCGATTTTATTACAGATGATCAGGCATCTGAAAAGATTGAAGAGCTTAATGGAATGGATATAGCCTGTGATGCAATCATTATGTACGCTAACCGTCATGCTGATGAACTTGAAAGACTTTCCCTGTCAGAAAAGAATCCTAAAAGGAAAAAGGAATTGTTAAAAATGGCTAAAGTATGCCGGAAGGTTCCCGCGAATGCTCCGGAAACGGTTCATGAAATGCTTCAGCACTACTGGTTTATACATCTGGGTGTAATAACTGAACTAAATCCATGGGACTCCTTTAATCCAGGAAGACTGGACCAGCATCTTTATTCTGTCTATAAGATAGAAATGGAATCTGGTACACTTACAGCAGATGAATTATATGATCTTCTCGGGTGTTTCTGGGTAAAATTCAATAACCATCCTTCACCTCCAAAGATGGGAGTGACTGCCAGCGAAAGCAATACATATACTGACTTTTGTCTTATTAACCTTGGGGGTGTAAAACCTGATGGCACCGATGCAGTTAATGAGATGTCCTATATTCTTCTGGATGTTATAAAGGAGATGCGAATACTTCAGCCCGGTTCGATGGTACAGATTTCAAAAAAGAGTCCTGACCGGTTTATTCATAAAGCTCTCGATATAATAAGGACAGGATTCGGACAACCATCATGCTTCAACACTGATGCTATAATCCAGGAGTTGCTCAGGCAGGGAAAGAATTTAATTGACGCCAGGAACGGAGGTGCATCGGGATGTGTTGAATCCGGAGCTTTTGGCACTGAGGCATATTGGCTTACAGGTTATTTTAACCTGCCAAAAATTCTTGAGCTTACTCTGAATAATGGCATCGACAGATTCACAAATAAGCTTGTCGGGCTCGAAACAGGTTGGGCCATTGACTATAAGGATTTTGAAGATCTTATTGAGGCATTTAAATTGCAGGTAAATTACTTTGCTGACATTAAAATAAGAGGGAATAATGTAATCGAAAAAACCTTTGCAGGCTGGTTACCGGTTCCTTTTCTATCATTGCTTGTTGAAGATTGTATTTCAAATGGTAAAGATTATAATAGTGGGGGTGCAAGATATAACACATCCTATATCCAGGGTGTGGGACTTGGAAGTATCACCGATATGTTGACATCGATCCGTTTTAATATTTATGATAAAAAGACGATTAGCTGGGAAGACTTAAACAAAGCACTGGAAGCTGATTTCAAAGGGTATGAACAGATTCAGTATGAGCTGATATATAACACGCCTAAGTTTGGTAATGATGATGATTATGCTGATCAACAGGCAGTTACTGTTTTTGAGATTTATTATGATGCTGTTAATGGACGGCCAAACTCACGAGGTGGAGTCCATCGGATTAATATGCTTCCCACAACATCTCATGTCTATTTTGGAAGTGTTATAGGTGCTACGTCTGATGGGCGGAATGCTCATCTGCCTCTTTCGGAAGGTATTTCACCGTTCCAGGGAGCCGATCATAATGGACCAACTTCTGTCATTAAGTCAGCATCAAAGATAGACCATCTGCGTACCGGAGGCACTCTTTTAAATCAGAAGTTCTCACCATCATTCTTTGAAGATGAGGATAGTTATGAAAAGCTGACTGCTTTAATCCGCAGTTATTTCAGTCTCGATGGCCATCATATACAATTTAATGTAGTGAATGTTGAAACGCTGAAGAATGCCCAGAAACATCCTGAACGGTACAGGGATCTTATTGTTCGCGTGGCAGGTTACAGTGATTATTTCAACGATCTGGGAGAGGATCTTCAGAATGAGATTATCAAGAGGACGGAACATGAGGCCGACCGTTAAGAAATTGCCTGGCAGACAATTTCAGGGTGGCGTCTACAGCTTTCTCTTATTTCTTCTTATCCTTAGTTTCATTAAACACTGAAGTGGCAGTTGCAATTACTCCGGCAATGTCAGTTAGATTTGATGGGATTATTAATGTGTTAGTAGTCTTTGCAATATTTCCAAATGCCAATAGATATTGCTCAGCAATCCTCAGGTTAACGGCATTCAATCCATTTTCTTCCGATATAGCTAATGATATTGCTCTCAATCCGTTGGAAGTTGCCTTTGCAATCTGCTCAATCTCAGAAGAACGTCCTGCAGCCTCGTTAATTCTCTTCTGCATCTCACCTTCTGAATTTTTGATGAGCGCTTGTTTGTCTCCTTCAGCAATATTTATTTTTGCCTGTTTTGCTCCTTCCGATTCAGCAATAATTGCTCTTTTCTCTCTTTCAGCCCTCATCTGTTTTTCCATTGCATCTTTTATGCTCTGGGGAGGGGAAATATTTTTTACTTCATATCGTGTTACTTTTACACCCCATGGTTCACTGGCTTTATCAACAGCTTCAACAATAGTAACATTGATTGTTTCACGTTCTTCGAATGTTCTGTCAAGTTCCAGTTTTCCGATTACACTTCTCATTGTTGTCTGAGCTATCTGAATAGACGCAAATCTGTAGTTATCTATCCCATAAGAAGCTTTTTGAGGATCAAGAACCTGGAGATAGAGAATACCATCTACTTCAACGGCGATATTATCCCTGGTAATACATATCTGTGGTGCTACATCAATTGCCTGTTCTTTAAGTGTGTGCCTGTACCTTACTTTATCGAAAAAAGGGATTAGTAACTGGAATCCCGCTGTAAAGGTTGCTCTGTACTTTCCGAGCCTTTCAACAATAATTGCTGTTCTCTGCGGAACAATTTTGATCATTGATGCAATCAGAATAAACCCTAAAAAGATTACACCAACAAGAATAAAAGTTGTGCTGGATCCTTCCATTTTAATTATTTTTTTGGTTCAACAATTAATTTAAAACTATCTTTTTCGATGATGATAACTCTTTGTCCTTCACTTATCTCTGTTACAGATTCAGCTGTCCATGTTGTTCCCTTAAACTCGACTTTTCCGTGTTTCATACCGCCAAAATCGCTTGTGGCAAGCGCCTCTTTTCCTGTAAACTCATCTTCAACATCTGCAGACAAGGTCCCTTTACTGTAAAAGAATTTCCTCTGAATTATTCTTCTTAGTGCAATAAGTGTGATAACCGATGTTATAGCAAAAATTATTATTTGCAGATTGACCTCGGGATGTCCAATCAGGCAAACCAGAGCAGTCACCCACGCACCAAGGCCAAAGAAGAAAATAATGAACCCTGGCATTACCAATTCGAGGAGAAACAGACCCAGGCCAAGCATAAACCAAAATAGTTCAGGTCTGGTAAAAATGATTGTGATCATAACGAATATTTTAAAATTGTTAGCGAGATGGTCGTTTCGTATGAAGTAAAGATATTATAAAAACTGCAGAAAATTCAAAAATTAATTGTGTTTAAGATTATCAGATAAAGTTTAATATAAAAATCAGAATGGATGTAAGATTATTTTTTTCCTATGCTGTAATTGATGTTTTTTAACCATGTTGAAACCTTTTTGGAATAGAAATTCAGGTTTTCGCAGGTAAAATCACCTTCCATTTTTATCAGGCAGCCTTTATATGTTCCTGAATCCTCAGAGAATCGGTAGCAGATATATTCGAGTGATCCGGCATCAGCGGCAACATTCTTTAACGCAGTAACTTTGCTCGAAGATATGTTTTTAATATAATTGGCATATTTCTTTAACTCTTCAGAAGGAATCCTTTTCCCCGTATTGAGGCAACTTCCGATATTTGCACGTACCTGACTTTCGCTCAGATTAAATTCATTGTCCGGGTAATTCCAGTTTTGTGGATTTTTAAAAGTAAGAATATTTCCTTCATTATCGATAATGAATCCATTATGCTGATACCCCCATGCATAGTTCATATAATCAACCTGAAAAAGTATTGCCTGCTTTTCGTTGATGACAATATTTTTTTTACAACCTGTAATAAGAAAGATTGGAATTATAAAAAAGAATATTTTTATCTGTGTTTTCATTAATGCAACATTAACTCATTTTTCCTCAAAAATCGGACCAGTTTGAACAGTATTTGAAGGATTAGCAGGCAAATTTATTTAATATAAAGTTACGGAGAATGGCGATGCAAAAAAATTTTACTTATTCCTTTATTATTCGTAAATTATAGGTCAATAATTAATTGAGAGCTTTTCTGAGTTCTGACAAATCTCATCCGTTGCATATACGGGATAAGTAGTTGATATACAAATTTATATGTACTATATATTTCAGCATCTTAAATTAGTAACTATTTAACGAGACATGTGAGATGGAAAAGTTTTTTGATTATTTTGATGGTCGGTATAGGGAGTCAATACTTAAAAAGGCTCCTGTTGATGATGGCCCGGTAATTACTTTATCGCGATTAACAGGTTGTGATGCCCGGCAGGTAGCTGCTATTCTGGCAGACGCCCTCAATCATAAATTCAACACTACAAAATGGAAATGGGTCGATAAGGATATTATTTATGCAATTGCAAAAGAGTTGAATACGGAAACTCAGCGTGTTGAGAATTTCTACAAAGGAATTGAATTGTCCAGTATTTCAGAGATGATAATGGCTTTCTCAGGTGGCTTTGTGAGCGATCTGCGAGTAAAAAAAGCTATCAGGGATACGGTACTTTCGATATGTAAAGAGGGATTCATCATACTGGTTGGACGAGGCGGTGTTTCAATAGCTCATGAAATTGCCGATGCACTTCATATCAGGCTTATTGCTCCCTTCTACTGGAGAGTTGAAAATGTGATGAAAAAAAAAGAAATGAATATTGATACTGCTGAAGAATATGTTATCGATACCGATGAGAAGCGGTTCAATCTGATCAGCGCCTTTCTTGATAAAAAACCTCTTAATATTGATTACCTCTTCGATGCCACTATTAACCGGAGCTCTTTCACACTTGGAAATATTGCAGAAATGATTCTTTCAATGTATGAAAAAAAGGTTTGCACACAAATTGCAGAAAGGAAAA
>JADGPT010000127.1 GCA_017882345.1 Bacteroidales bacterium | reverse complement strand
TTCGGCTTGCACTGTTTTCAATTCCACTTCCAGTTTCGCAATCTCAGTTTGCACAGCTGCAATGTCTACTTCTGCTTCTTCCTCAAAAGTGTCCACATACCGTGGGATGTTAAGGTTGAATTCATTTTCTTTTATTTCGTCAAATGTTGCTACAAAGCTGAATTTATCTTCTGCAATTCCTGCCGGTAGTTTCCCTTCATTAAATTTCCGGTAAGTATCCACAATGTGTTCAATATCAGTGGGCCGAAGTTTGTTTTGGTTTTTAGCTGATTCGTAATGCTTACTCGCGTCAATGAACAGCACATTTTTATTTTCGCCTTTCCCCTTGTTAAAAATCAATATGGCTGCCGGAATGCCGGTGCCAAAAAACAAATTTGCCGGAAGACCGATAACCGCTTCAAGAATATTTTCCTCAATGGTTTTCTGACGTATTTTCCCCTCGCTGGCTCCGCGGAACAGAACTCCGTGAGGAACAACTACACCCACTTTACCTTTACCTTCGTAAGTAGTTTCAATCATGTGGCTGATAAATGCCCAATCGCCTTTACTCTTTGGTGGCGTGCCTCTCCAGAAGCGGTTGTACTTGTCGGTTTCGGGATCAAAACTGTCGCTGGATTTGTTTTCCTCCTTATCATCGCTTTTCCCCCATTTATCCAAACTGAAGGGCGGATTTGCAACTACGGTATCAAACTTCATCAAAGCATCGCCTTCTTTCAGTTTCGGGTTACGGATAGTGTCTCCCCATCGAATGGTGGCGTTATCAAAGCCATGTAAAAACATATTCATAACTGCCAGGGCCCAGGTACTTCCGTTAGCTTCCTGACCATAAAGCGAAAAATTATCCGAACCAACTTCTTCTCCGGCTTTAATCAGCAAGGAAGCCGAACCACAAGTCGGGTCGCAAATCCGTGAACCCGGTTTTGATTTGGTAAGTTTAGCAATGAGGGAAGATACTTCTTTTGGAGTAAAGAATTCTCCGGCCTTTTTCCCTGCATCGCTGGCAAAATTTTCAATCAGGAACATATAAGCGCCACCAATAATATCGGTGCCTTCAAGGTGTGACGGTTTCAGGTCTAATGTATCTTTATTAAAATCGAGCAGGAGATTTTTCAACCGTGTGTTCTTATCTTTTGTATCGCCTAATACACTGCTGTTGAAATTAATGTTTTGGAAAATACCTGCACCGTCTTCGCTGTAAAGCTTGTCACGGTTGGCTTCTACCAGGTCTTCAAGTGCAATATCTATCAACTCGCCAATATTTAGTTCATTACGGTGCTCAAACAAATTGTTGAAATGGCTGTGTTCAGGCACCACAAAGCGTTCATGTTTCATTGCGCGATCTGCACGTTCTTTGTCGCCACTATATTTTTTCAAGTGCCTTTCATATTTATCATCATGCACATCACTTAGATATTTTACAAAAAGCATTGTAAGCACATAGTCCTTGTAAACACTGGGGTCAATGCTACCACGAAAAGTGTCACAAGCTTTCCAGACAGCATCGTTAATATCTTTCTGCGTTATTTTTTTTGTCATGTTAATGGTTTATAGCGTTGATTATTTGTTGTTGAATTTGTTTTTCTCTTAAGGTTTCAATTTGCTGCTTCAGATATTTTTCTGAGTTCCTGAGTTGTGTGATTTTCAAAATTGCCCTTTGTGTTTGCAAATCCGGAATAAAGATCTCCAATTCTTCCAAAACAGATTTTGATATGGAAGCTATAGAAGTTCCCATCGCTTTCCCTTTCAAGAATTTTTGTGATATGGGTTGATTGATGTACCAAACCAGGAACTCCGGTAAGATATTATTATGAGAGGTTTCATTCAAACGGATTACGAAGAAAGAAGTGGAGGCAACAGCAGGTTGGTTTTTGCTTTCATACCAGACTGCAAAATTTTTTGTGCCTTTAGCTGCAAATAATACATCACATTGTTGCAATAAATGTTTATAGGGAATGGTTTCCGACTTTAAATCAGGATGTAAAGAACTTATTAGTTGCCCCTTTTCATCAAAGTTCTTTGCTTGCAAATAGACGATTTCACCCTCTGTTATTGGTTTTGCAAAGATTCCTGTTTGAATGTTGCCGATATGTTTTAAGAGTGTTTTCAAGTCTATGTCTAAATATATAAAGCTATAAATTTATGTAAAAATATTTCGGACTACAAAATAATAATTAAGTAGATGTTCTACAAATATTTTAAAATTAGCATAATATATAGGATACGAGGGCAGTCAAAACTATACTCTTTTAACTGTTGCCCAATCTGCAATAAAGAACCTGTTTTTCAAGAAATGCACTATTAGTCCAGATTCAGATGCCATCCATTTATTTCATGATCAGCTTGTTGCCTTGTTTTAACAAAACTTTTATCCTGAAAAAAAGAATCCGGATATCTTATTTATGAGCTTTAATAATAGGTATAAGATCTTCTCCGATCAGTTTGAAATTCTCAGAATTCTGAGGAGGAACAAGGTAAATTAAAGTCCCCGGTTGCAATCCTTTCTCAACTATTACATGCTTCTCATTCGATTCACCAAGTACTACAATCTCTTTTGTTTTGTTTTTTCCGTAAACAAATGGAATACTGTCAGATCCGGTTTGGACACATTCAGTAGGGATATAAGTGGCATCATTATAAGTTTTAATGATTAATTTGTTCCCGGTTGTCATTGTGGGCCTGAGAGCAGGATCGGAATCATCTAATTTAATCTGCACTTCAAACATTTTTGAATCGGAATTTGGTAATTGTTCACCTATATTTGCTATTGTATACACGGTACCATTAAATGCCTTTTCAGGAAATGCATCTACATTGATATTAGCTTCCTGACCGGGTTTAACTTTACTTATATCTATTTCATTAACATAGACTTTTGAAATCATTGAAGAAAGATCTGGCAGGGTGGCAATTACGCGGTCAAAAGGATTGATAGTTGATCCGGCCTTTCTTTTAGTTCCGTTCCTGTCTTTTTTATAGATAACCATACCAGAACCTGGTGCATTTATAGTAAACTTTGATATAAATACCTGAAGGTCGCCAACCAGTCTTGTCTCTCTGGTAAGATGCATCTTCTGATGATTTAAATCTGCCTGTGCCTGAGCAACATAAAGAGAGTATCCTTTTATTTTCTGAGCCAGAGTCCTCTTAGCTTTATCGAGAGATATTTCTGCCTGACGAATGGTTGCAGGAGGTTCAAATTTTGATTGTACAAGCGTAATCTCAGCCTCTTCCACAACAAATCTTTGATTCTTGATATCATCTCTTTGATTTGTAAGAACAACCGCAGTATCAAGAAGTTTCATATCAACGTTATTCTGATAGGTTTTAAGGGTTTCAATCTCGTCCTTTAATGTGTTTGCGTAAGATGATCTGTCAAGCTGTGCGATGTATTCACCCTCTTTAACCAGCGTACCCTCTGGTACGATATCCTGTATCTTAAGATCCATCGCATGCATATCATGGCCTCCGCCTCTATTCCCGCCCTGATTAGATCCCATGCCTATCTCGGGTCCTTTAATATCAATAGATTTTTCCGCAATTAACTCTCCGGAATTTATTACTGTTATTTCAAAAAGTCCTTTTTTAACTTCAGTGAAAGAATCTATTGCGCCTTTCTTTGATGTCATTTTGTTGAAAACAATTAATGCAATGATTGCCAAAACAACTCCGCCGATAACTAATATTCTTTTCATCTTATATTTAATATTAAAAAGTCAAACTGAACCGAAATAATTTTGCCATGAATGTATAAAAAAATTCTAAGGATCAACGTGTATTTATGAGACTATTGTACTTTGGATTTGATTCCCCGTGTATATTGATTTTATTTTTCAATTTTCTGTTACTTTGTGATCATTTGTGATACAATCAATTATGTTTTACCACAATGGTTATCAGAGATCTTTAAGCATCCAGATATTGCAGCCGAAATGACCTGAGTTACCTAATGGTCCCGGGATAAATTTAAAACCGGCCTTTTCATATAAACTTATCGCTCTGGTTAATTCCGGAAGTGATTCGAGATACAACTGCCTGAATCCATTTCTCTTCGCTGAATCGAACGTTTTTTCCATCAGCTGCCATCCTATCCCTTTGCCTCTTTGACAAGCTGACAGATAGAATTTAACAAGTTCAGCACATCCTTCAGGCAAGCCGGGCGTTGGATAAACACCACAACCGCCAATTATAACGCCATTTTCCTCCGCTATCCAGTATTCTGATCCGGGTGCACGGAAAAGTCCAAAAAGATTATCGGTAGTAGGATCAAAATAGACTGTACCGGGTCTGTGAATATTAAACTCCCTGAAGACTATCCGGATAAGTTCTGCTATTTCTTTATTGTCTTTTTCTTCAATAGGTCTGAAAATGATATTCATTTTTTTAAAGTGAGAACCAATAATTTAATTTTATCAGAAAAATATTATTTGGAAATATGCTCCTGAGCTGTTTGTACGAATCTCCGACAGAAGCATGTGAGGCATTTGTGTTACCTGACCGTTCCGATGACCAGACCAGATAAATGAAAGACCCAAGCCTGTATTCCCATTTTGCAACAAGATTAGACCGGAACTCATGAAAGTTAAAATCGGGATTATCAATTGAATAATCTATCCTTGGGCCATTAGTATAATCATATAGCTGATAACTTTCTCCAGTAAGTACCGGATCATTATAAAGCTCAAACCTGTCCGCGTAAAGTCTTGCCTTTGGATCTGTAATATACTTTAACTGTGAATAACTTCCCCTGGAGACAAACGGACTTCCATAATACTGAATTGAAAACTCGGGAGTAAGGTTCAGATCAATTCTGAAGGTCAGTCCGAGGGTTTTCTGATCAATTGTCCCAAGTATATACCTGTTGCCGGGCACAGAATAATTAGTGGTTACAAATTGCAACCTGTCGTTGTTACCAATATAATTCGCAGTAACTCCTAATTTCAGATTGTTAATCGGACGATAGGTTATTCCTGGTCCAATCTGATAATTTATTCCGGAATTATTACCCTTATATTCATAGCTATAAGCCAGACTGGCTGTTATTTTTTTTGCCTGATCAGTATTCAGGCTACCGAATGAAGTAATTGCATAAGGCATAATCATATCATACCCTCCACGTAAAATCTTGGTATCAAGAGACTTGGAGTGGTAGATGAGATTTGCAGCAAAACCCCACTGGTTTTTGAATTCTGCTGTAAATGATAAATGGGCACCAGATCCAAGGTAACTACCATTAAAGTTCCAGGTGTTGAACTGTTCGAGGCTTATATTATATGTACGGAATATAGAAACCGGTTGATTAATCAGATATGAAACCACATTTACCTGATTGATTTCATCAGCAGTGTTCATATAACCCAGGTCATTCAGTTCAAGACCGGGAGAAAGCCAGGTAGCTCCTGTTGAATATCGCCATAATCCTTTGGAACCTTTACCGATCATAAACTTGCCTCCGAAACCGCTCAGATGGTTAGCAGTCGTGTCATATTTCAAATAGTCTGCGCCAGGCCGCTGGTAATAACGGGCTGATGATTCCTGAAGTGAGGCAATTGCTTTCTTGCTTCCATTTATATAGCTACCGATTAACCTTGCATCAATGTAAAACTCTTTATCCTTCCAATGATGTAATAAATCCAGGCCTCCTGTGTAAGCGTCGTTGCTCAGTGACTCAGGTTTTTTATCTTCCATTAAACGATTTGTTGATGTCAGAATCCCTCCTATCACTGTGTTACCAGCCTTATACCCTTTCTGGATACGTGCTACCGTGTAACTGGTAAGTGGTTCAACTTTAACGCTTGTTCTGTTACCATCTTTATCACTGAGCCTTGCAAATTCATTTGCTGTTATGCTTTGTATCAAACCGACTGAAAGTCCTTGTGAAGTTGTTCCGCTTAGTTTGATCGCACTCAGAATAGAAGTTTTATCCGGTGACTTTACAAATAGATTGTCATTAGGATACACCGGTCGGGAAGGCGCATGGCCTATACGTCTTGAATAAAAAAGGCTTTGGTTGTCAAATTTATAATCAAAAATAGTTAGTCCTTCAAGGAAGAAAGGTCTTTTCTCCTCATAAAACGTTTCAAATGCTGTTAGATTCATGACAGAAGGGTCGGACTCGACTTGCCCGAAATCAGGATTAACAGTCAGATCAACTGTGAAGTTGCTCGAAAGGCCGATCTTTGCATCAAGTCCCGCGTTACCGCCCCAGACCCTTCCCTTATCAGCAAAAGGATTCCCCGGCTCTCTTTTCATTGTTCTAAGATCTCCGAGTGTGTAAGGCATTATCTCAAGCCGGCGTGATTTCTTTAAGCCTTTAATACCCCGTAATTCTCCGAAGTTATAAAGCATTCCGGGGCCGGTCTTACTTTGTATCTCCCAGTCACTTTCTTCCTGAAGCCTTGATATCCATCGCCAGCTATGCATTCCCCAAACCTGTTCATCCTTACCGCTATACCTCAGTTGGCTGAGAGGAATCTCCATTTCAGCTACCCAGGCAGAATCTTCCATTCCGACTTTTCCCTTCCAGACGGGATTCCAGTTGAAATCCCAATTCATGGGGTTGAATAATACAAGATCAACCTTCTGACCCCATGCGGTTATTGTAAACTCAAATCCGGTACGGTAATCGCGGTAGCTGTCAAAATTTATGCCTACCATATCTCCTGCAAGTTCATCCCGGACTCCAGCCAACCTTAGTATCTTATCAGGCTCTCCATCATGTACCCGAAATGCAACATACAGGTTCTTGTCATCATACTGGATATTCAAATCAGTCGGATAGGTTGGTTTTGCCCCTTCCCTGGGAATCCACTGCCTGAAGTTGCCTGCCCAGGTACCATTCTTCCAGCATTCGTCATCGAGCTTTCCGTCAATGACCGGTTTGGGGGTAACCAGTCGTGAAGTTGTATAAACAGGTTGTTTGGGAGAATTTTGTGTATGAACGGTATCCTGCAAATGTTCATTAGTCACAACAGAAGAATATGAATATGAGGAAGTTGTGAATAAAGAGACAATAATAATTACGGAATGGATCAGAATATTTGTTTTAATTCGTTTCATTTAAACAGACAGAACCAGGTTTGTAATGGTTAGTTGTTTCAAAATTATAAGAATAACTCATTACAAAAAATGTTTTAAAAAATAAATCTTCTTATATTCGGTGTGAATTATAAAACATCTATTAACAGTAAATATAATCCTCAGCAAATTATGAAGAAGCTACTTTTTCTGATAATTGTCATTTTTACAATCAGTTATTTATCAATGGGGCAGCCTCTGATAGGGCAATCACAGGCCACTCAGACTCAGGATGTATTTATTGCAGTTGGAACATTAAATACCGATCTGGTTTATAAAGTCAGTGGAAAGGATGGAAGATTATATCAGGTTTATATCGGTACGAAGCTTGGAAGTATAGATGACCTGAAAAATGTCAGGGATGCGGGTCATCCTGCTTATGCAACTTTCGGTACCGATAATCTTTTCGAACCTGCGATCCGAATGACACACAATGACGGAAATCCATCTCTGGAACTTAAGTATATCAGCCATAACATTGAAAAAACAGATGCCAATATTACAATTACTAATATCATTCTTAAAGACCCCGAATATCCCGTTGAAGTCACTCTACATATTAAGTCATACTCCGCGGAAGATGTTATTGAACAATGGGTTGAAATTGTACAAAAAGAGGCAAAACCTTTAACAATCTTTAATTACGCTTCCTCAATGCTTCATTTTGATGCCAACAAATACTGGCTCACTCAGTTTCATGGCGACTGGGCTGAGGAGATGAAAATGCAGGAAAACGAACTGACTAGTGGTATTAAAGTCTTAGACAGTAAATTAGGCACAAGGGCACATAAGTACCAGGCTCCTATTTTCTTTCTTTCACTGAACGATAAATCAGATGAAAACAATGGAGAACTAATCGCCGGGACGCTGGGGTGGTCAGGAAATTTTCAATTCCTTTTTGAAGTTGATGAAAAGGGTTCTTTACGTGTTATTTCAGGCATTAATCCCTTCGCATCAGAATATACAATTCAGCCCGGGAAACCCTTTAAAACTCCATCGTTCATATTCACTTATTCAAACCATGGAAAGGGTCTTGCCAGCCGAAATCTTCATCATTGGGCAACTAATTATGGAATAATGGAT
>JADGPT010000126.1 GCA_017882345.1 Bacteroidales bacterium | reverse complement strand
TTAAAGTTAAACAAAATAATTAACGTGATCAAATATCCATTTTTGTTTCCATACACATCCCTGATCGTATTTTAAAAATCCTTACTTTTACATCCTTACTGATAATTTTATAAGCTCAACTAAGAGATGAAGATTTCATATAACTGGATTAAAGATTATTTAAATATTGATCTCGAACCTGCCAGGGTAGCAGAGATACTTACAGCTATCGGACTGGAAATTGAAGGAATGGAAGAATGGGTTTCTGTAAAAGGAGGCCTCAATGGTGTCGTAATCGGAGAAGTACTGACATGTAAGAAACATCCCGATGCCGATAAACTTTCTGTGACTACAGTTGATATTGGCGGCCTGCAACCACTTCAGATAGTTTGTGGCGCCCCGAATGTTGCGGCAGGTCAAAAGGTTCCTGTAGCAACCGTCGGAACTGTTGTTTTCAAAGGAGCAGAGAGTCTGGAGATCAAAAAATCGAAGATACGGGGAGTATTATCTGAAGGAATGATATGCGCGGAAGATGAACTGGGCCTGGGTAATTCTCATGCCGGTATTATGGTCCTAAACCACGATGCAAAACCCGGAACTCCTGCAGACAGTTATTTTAAGATTATAAAAGATCATGTTTTTGAGATAGGGCTTACTCCTAACAGAATAGACAGCGGATCGCACTTTGGCGTCGCGAGAGACCTTGCCGCTTATATGAATATTAATGCCGGACTGGATTCCAAAGCTGTGCTCCCTTCAGTATCAGATTTTAAACCTGATAATAACAAGAACACTTATGAAGTTATTATTGAAAACACTATTGACTGCCCACGGTACACAGGCATTACAATCAGCGGTGTAACAATAGGTGAATCACCTGATTGGCTTAAGAATAAACTCAGGGCAGTGGGTTTAAACCCGATTAATAATGTAGTTGACATAACAAATTTTGTCCAGTACGAAGCAGGTCAGCCATTGCATGCATTCGATGCTGACAAAATTGAAGGGAAAAAAGTCATAATCAGGAACCTGCCTGAAAAAAGTAAATTCACAACCCTGGATAATGTTGAAAGAAGTCTCTCTTCACGCGATCTTATGATCTGCAATCCAATAGAAGGAATGTGTATTGCCGGAGTATTTGGAGGAATAAAATCAGGTATAACTGCCTCAACAAAAAATATCTTTCTTGAAAGCGCATATTTTAATCCTGTTGCAATACGTAAGACTTCAAAGAGACACGGATTGAAAACGGATGCCTCATTCCGGTTTGAAAGAGGCGCCGATCCTAATATTACTATATGGGCTTTAAAGAGGGCAATAATGCTTATTAAAGAGATCGCCGGCGGAATGATTTCATCGGAGGTGGTCGATTCATACCCAAACCCAATCAAAAATGTTAATGTTGATGTCAACTATAATAATATTAACAGGCTTATCGGCAAGAAGATTGAACCTGATACTATAAAGAAAATTCTTTCTCTTCTGGATATTGAAATTACATATCATGACGGAGTCAATATGACTCTGGTAATTCCATCATATCGTGTTGATGTAAAACAGGAAGCCGATGTTATTGAGGAGATACTGAGAATTTATGGCTACAATAATGTTGAGGTGGATCTGCATGTCAATTCAACTCTTTCGTATCCGGAAAAACCCAATAAGGAAAAGGTTATCAATATAGTATCTGACCTTCTTTCAGCCAATGGCTTCTCCGAAATAATGTGCAATTCCCTATGCCCTGCAGCCTGGTACGATCAGAACGAAGATTTCGATAAGGAGCAACTTGTGATGCTTGCCAATCCACTCAGTTCCGATCTGAATGCAATGAGACAAACTCTGCTGTTTGGAGGCCTCAACTCTGTAATCTGGAACATTAACAGACAGAACCTCGATCTTAAGCTCTACGAATTTGGACATTGTTACTTTTATCATAAATCAGATCAGCCATATCCCAATGTAACCAATTTTACAGAAAAAACCTCCCTCGATCTTTTCATTTCAGGAAATACAGGACGGCAGAGCTGGAATTCCAGGACTAATACTTCGGACTTCTTCAATATAAAATCATCTGTTGAGATGATTCTTTCAAGATTAGGAGTTAAACCGGAAAGTTTAACAACCGGAGAAACAGATAAAAAATATTTTGCAGAATCCACTACTTATATCTTTAACAATAAGTTAGTTGCTGAAGCAGGACGCATCTCAAAAAGTTATCTTTCAAAGTTTGATATCGGACAAGATGTTTATTGGGGTCACATTGAATGGGATCATCTTCTTAAAATGATTAAAAAACATTCCATCTCTTTCACTGAGCTTTCCAAATATCCATCGGTGAAACGCGATCTTGCTTTGCTGCTCGACAGAGGTATTAAATTCTCACAGGTCAGAGATATTGCATTGCGGACAGAAAAGAATATAATCCATGATATTAATCTGTTCGATGTTTATGAGAATGATAGTCTTGGAAAAAACAAGAAGTCTTATGCCGTCAGTTTTATCCTGCGTGATGATCTCAAAACAATGACTGATAAGAATATCGACAAGATTATGAATAATCTTATTAAGGCTTTTGAGAATGAACTTAATGCACAGATCAGATAAATTATGAAAAAGAAGAGGGTTGAATTGATTAAAGGAGACATAACCTTACTCGATGTTGATGCTATCGTAAATGCGGCTAATAACTCTCTTCTTGGAGGTGGCGGTGTGGATGGGGCGATTCACGCTGCAGCCGGACCAGATCTTCTTACTGAATGTGAGAAACTTAACGGATGCGAAACCGGTCAGTCAAAAATTACAAACGGCTACCGGCTTAAAGCAAAACATGTTATTCATACTGTGGGTCCGATATGGCGAGGAGGGTTTCAGGATGAACATTCATTACTCGCATCTTGCTATCAGACCTGCCTTAAACTTGCAAAAGAAAAGAAAATAAAGACTCTGGCATTCCCCGGTATTTCAACAGGCGCTTACGGATTTCCATTAGACCTTGCTGCATTGATAGCCGTGACTGAAACAAAAAGATTCCTGAATAAAAACAGCTACCCTGAAAGGGTAATCTTTGTTACCTATGGTGACGACAACTATGAAACTTACAGGAAGCTTATGGATCAATGATTGCACTTCTAAGATCAGTCAGAGACTTTTTCTCTCTCGTAAAGTTCAGCCATACTGTCTTTGCGATGCCTTTTGCTCTTATTGGTTTTTCACTGGCCGTCTCAAAACAAGAATTCGACTTAAGTATCAGATTGTTGCTTCTTGTCATGCTCTGCATGATCTTTGCCAGAAATGCAGCAATGGGATTCAACCGGCTTGTTGACAAAGATTTTGATACTCTTAACCCAAGAACAAATAAAAGGGAGATACCTTCCGGAATAATCAGTGTCAGAGGTGCAGCAATATTTGTCATTATCAACGCAGGTCTCTTTATAGCTACAACAGGTTTTATTAACCGGTTAACTCTGTTTCTTTCTCCTGTTGCACTTCTGGTTATCTTTGGATATAGTCTGACCAAGAGATTTACATCACTCTGTCATTTTGTACTTGGATTGGGGCTCAGTCTTGCTCCAATCGGCGCCTATATATCAGTAACAGGTAAATTCAGTATTCTGCCTCTCATTTACTCATTTATTGTATTGACGTGGGTTAGTGGGTTTGATATCATTTATGCTCTTCAGGATGATGAGTTTGACAAGTCAAACCAGCTCCACTCATTGCCATCAGCTACCGGAAGGAAGAAAGCGCTTACTATTTCAATAATTGTTCATAGTATCACCTTTGCACTTGTACTATTCGCAGGATTTTACGGAAAGAGCGGTATGTTTTTCTGGGCGGGTGCAACTCTGTTTACTATATTATTAATTTATCAACACAGCATTGTCAGGCATGACGACCTTAGCAGAGTAACCCTGGCCTTTGGAACAACAAATGGCATTGCCAGTCTCCTTTTCGCTATTTTTGTCATTCTTGACCTGATTTTAAGATACCATTAATTTGAATTTTATTTCACAAGGAATTGTTCTTATTAAAGTTTTTTTGTTTCTTGGCACCTTAAAAAAATGATTTTATGGGGGAATTAGTTATTAAAGAGGTACTTACCAGAAAAGACCGGCGCGACTTCATTTATCTGCCCGAAAAAGTTCACAAAAATGAACCTGACTGGCTTCCTCCTATTTATTTGGATGAATGGGAATTATACAATAAGAAGAAAAATAAATCATTCCAGTATGCAGATGCAATCCTTTTGCTGGCTTACAGGGATAATAAACCTGTTGGCAGAATAATGGGGATTATTAATAAAAGGTATAATGAAATTAATAACGAACAGCATGGTCGTTTCTGTTTCATGGAGTGCTATAACGACAAGGAAGTTTTTCACAATCTCATAACCAGAGTCGAAGAGTGGGCCAGAAAAAATGGCATGATAAGGATAATAGGCCCATTGGGATTTTCTGACAAAGATCCCCAGGGTTTTCAGATAGAAGGATTTGAATATCCGCTGTTTATGACAGCTCCAAACAATTCGAAATATATGCCCGAGCTTCTGGTGGAAGAGGGCTACGATAAGAAGGTTGACCTGGTAAATTATCTCGGAAAGATACCTGAAATATTTCCTCTGGTTTATGAAAAGGTACTTGCACGAATTGAACTTAATAAAGAGTATAAAATCATTGAATTCAATTCTAAAAAAGAACTTAAACCATATATCATTGCTGTGCTGGAACTTATGAATGAAACATTTGCGGAGATTTATGGATTTGTTCCTCTTAATGATAAGGAGAAAACAGACTTTGCTGCCCGCTACCTGCCTATCCTCGACCCGAAATTTATAAAAGTTATTGAAGCAAATGGAAAATTAGTGAGCTTTGCCGTAGGTATGCCGGACATAAGTAAGGGCATAAGAAACGCAAATGGGAGATTGCTGCCATTTGGAATTTTTAAGATTCTTAAAGAATCCAAAAGGTCAAAAAAACTTCTTATGATGCTTGGAGGTGTTAAGAAAGAGTTCAGGGGAAAAGGTCTTGAAGTACTGATGGGGGTCAAAATATTTCAATCTGGCATTAAGCATAAAATGGACACCTTAGACAGTCATCTCGTACTTGAAAGCAATACCAAGATGAGGAGTGAGTATGAAAGAGTCGGATGCATGGTAGTTAAGAAATTCAGGATATACCAAAAAGAGCTTTAGAGGATTAGAAACGAAAGAATAGGGAGAATCCCAGCATCTCTATGAATTGAATTCTGGCTGTTCTTTTCCGGGTTCCATCAGGCATTAAAACCGGCTGTCCGTTTTTATACAGCTCATCAGTTTTAGTATCATCATCAAAAATTAAATGGGTATTGAACCTTACCTCAGTGAACCAGTTCAGAGTTGCTGTGGCTATCATTTCCCAGTCAACATCTATATTCTGAGGATTATGAATATAATTGGTAAATAATTGTAACCGATTTACAATTGTTACTGTTTCAATGGGTTTGAATACATTGGTTATCATAAAGCTTACTCCCGGTTCATTCAGCGATTTTCTGTTTTTTGGAATTCCATATAAAGTCTGATTAATATGAGCTGTATCAGTAACAAATGTACCCTTATACGAGAATGGAGAAAAGTTAAGCGATGTATTTTTATTTGGTTTATAATCAAGACCAAAACCGATGGTCAGGATGGCCGGGTTCATGAATTTAGATACAAGAATTGAAGTATCGTGGGTGTTAGTATTCTGTGTATAGTTATACCCCCTGGCCAGCTGAGTCTTAAACAATAGAATTGCACTAAAGTCAAATTTCCCGAATGCCTTATGATTAAGTTTTGAGTTGGTCTCCAGAAGATCAAGGTTTTTTCTGATATCATTTTTACCTGACTTAAGGTACCCGAATTTAAGGCGGGCAAAATTATTCGATGATAGCTTTAATGCCTTATTATTGTAGTTAGCATATCCGGTTACATCCAACGCGGTTGAAACACTATTCTCCCCTCCTCTGACCCAGTTACTCAGAGAGGCCTGATTTAGAATGAAGGAAGTTTCAGTATGGTATTTCCAGAATTGTGATTTAAGAGCAATATTCTGAATACCAAGTAATTTTGTATTATCGAGAGGTTTAATATTAATTTTTGCTTTGGCATAGTGTCCCTGTCTTACAGGTCTTCTGAAGTTGACTCCCTTCTCAAGATAGAGACCGATTGTATTTCTTGCCGGATTACCCAGCCAGATTGTTACTGAATCAGAAAATTCGTTTTTCAGCCAGTAACGCATCACCTTCTCCGACTTTGAATTCATCATTATCGGAGTAACTGATTTTCCCAAACCCGTTAAACTGATGACCGTAGAATCGCGCTCATCGAGGTAGTTTAGTATGGAACTGACAGCAGCTTTAAGAGAGTCGCTCTGAAAAGGATGATTAAAATATTTGAATGGAAATTTTGAATATGATGAAGTTACCTCATTTAAAGTATCAATTATCACCAAAATAGTAGTATCCTTTAATTCTGATCGTCCAAGGTGAAGTGAATCTCGTTTACCACCAAACAAATCAGAGGTTGTCTTTACACTTGTATCAATTGCTGCATTAAACTCCGGTCTGGAAACAACCGGGATCTTTAGTCTCAGGGGTTCCCATATATAAAATTTGTCCCATGATATGCTTAGCGAATCATAAGGATATTTTGTGAGCATTCTCTTTAATGAATCGAGAGGTGGATGTTCTGCCTCATATATCAAATGACCAAATGCCTGCCTCAAAGGATCACCTGGATTCTTCCAGAATTGAGGATGAAATCTTTGATGAAGATATATAAGCGCCTGGCTTTTAGAAAGCGTAATATCAGGCTTCTTTTGATTTTCGCTGATGATCACACCGTTCCTTTTTAAGGAATCAATTATACTACTCTTTGAAATATCCCTTTTATTGTTTTCCTGAGAAAAAGCTGATATATTGATACATATAATAATAAATACCAGAAATAATTTTAGAATTCTAACTCTCATGATTTAATAATTTTCAAAACAGTTTTCATGGTTGAATATATCACAAAATAATTTTAATTTTACAGAAATAATTTTCAAAATTGATTAGCCGTATAATGATAACGGGAAATAACCTTGTTGATATATACAAGAACATCAAAAGCAGAGATTTCTTTTCTGTCAACAGGTAAGAATCTGCTCTCCACGAGGCTACTTCACCCCACATCCCCTCCCGACAAGTCGGGACAGGCTCTGAAGGGTGACTCATATTCAAAGTCCCGCTTTGCGGGATTAGGGGTAAAAAATCCCCGGATAGAAAAGATTCATTCAATCATACCTAAAAATTTATTTACAATCAGACAAGTAATTGATATTTAGTCATTAGGGCACTTCTAAAAACTACTTTTTTTTGATGTCGTTTTCAATGTAAATATATTAAATATTTTTCTAAAAACCTAATTCCCCCCCTCCTTATTTTTATATAATCCTAAATAACAACACATTACGAAATCACATCTTTCACGTCTCGACATACCCCTGCCTACCGGCCTTGCTCTGCCGAAGCGGCTACGCGAAGGCGCAGCAGGCAGGAATCCCATGGCAACCAGGAAAATTGACTGCATTGGTTATGTTTTTAACTGGTTTATTCAGAAACGCTCATAAATGTAGCGTTAACGGTTCTTTTTTTTCTGGAAGGTTTCTTCCAAAAAAGGGTATAATCATTTACCGGTTTGAAATAAGGTATAAGAAACCCGGAGCGAAATCTGTGATAAATCTGACCCTCTTTTATAGATATTCTGAGTGATATTTTGGGTAGAATAATATCTGAATTCCATAGCGAGCCGCCGATAGTTATAACCGACACCAAACAACATTCTTGATGCAGGCGAAAAATCATAATGAGCATCAGAATTGAATGCAATGTATGAACTGCCGAGAATAAAATGCGGAACAAAAGCACCTCGTAAAAACAGCCGGTGATTCTGATTGATATTCAGGTAATAATTAACACCTAGTGGTACTTCTATCGTCTTATAATCAATAATATATCCATCATGGAATAAATTGAATACATTATCGGAATATACAGAGTGATAGGAGTAAAAATTTGATTCGGCGAAGAGGCTCCATTTATAATTGTTAAAGGGCAAAAGATACTCTGCTTCTGCACCGAACCCGAAACTGCTTTCCAATGAAAAAGTTACTTTCGAAGCATCAACGTAGTCCTGTGCAACCAGTTTGATCCTGTTTAAGTTTGTTCCGAATTTAAAT
>JADGPT010000125.1 GCA_017882345.1 Bacteroidales bacterium | reverse complement strand
TGGTTTTATGTCAAACTTGTTGATGAGGAAAGATGAAGAACTGACAAATTCTTTAGCCACTTCCCGTGTTATCGGTATCGAAGTACTGCATATATTATTCCCGAGCGAAGTATAATCACTGAATAAAATCTTATTTCCAGCGGAAGAGACATCAATTGTTCCAAATCTTGAACGGGTTACGGAAATCTTTTTATTATGGAGAGTCCGGAGATAAATATTATCTGTCCCCGATGAAGAACTGATATAGAAGAGGGAATCGTTTTTCAGAAAAGATGACTGAAGATTATCTCGTCCTGCTTCGATCAGAGTCTCCCATTCCTGACTATCACATTTGAATGACATTATCCCTTCCCCGGCCTCCGACAAGAAAATAAAGGTTATCTTTTTGCCATCCTGAGACCATTGAGGATGTTGAAGATAGACATTCCCCGGAGAATGGACAGACTGTACAACAACTCCGGTTTCACCATCAATAATAACAAGACTATTAATGTTGTTTACAGTGTTTTCTACAGCAACAACCTTACCTCCATCGGGAGAAAGGGAAGCAGCAAGATATCTTGATTTTCGCGAAAGTTTCTTAACCGTTTTGGTTTTAATATCCATCATTTTAATTACAGAATATTCCCTGTTTACCCATCGCGGGTCAGGTTGTGTTTCAACCCAAACAAGCTTACCTTTCGCATAAGAAATGAACCATGGGTATACCTGTCCCGGGGTATGAATTTTTTTCTCCGTTTTTTCAACAGGATTTATCAATACGAATGATGCCAGGCCAGATAGTGAGGTTTTTAAGGCTATTATGCTGTCGTTACCTGCATAAACAGGAGAATAGTAATTAATATATTTTCCATGCTTATCAGGATTTGCAACTTCGTAATCAGCAGGGTTACTCCTGGAGATGTCTTTAGTCCATATTGTCCTAAGCGTATCGGCTGTTTCCTTCCAGAGTGTTTTCTTTCTCAGTCCGGAACTTCTTGAGAGGCTTATATTGACCGGGTTAATGGTAAATGGTTCTTCAGCGGTGTATTTAAGTACTTTATTCCATATCTGAGGATCCTTTCTGGTAAGGGCCCATGTCACCATCTGATAACCGGTCTGGTAATCATCAGGTACAAAATCCTTATATGAACCGTTAAGTATCTTATCGTAGCTAAATTTTTTTTTATTTTCAACAATCAGCGCTTTAAGAGGTTTCTGGAATGAAGGGTCTCGTCCCCGGCCTGATTGGGTAAGAACTGATTCGGCAAAAACTGCATCCCCTTCAAGGAACCACATTGGCAGTAGTGAAGAAACAAGGCCGATGTACTGTTCCCCTAACAAAAAAGACATCGCTTTTGAAAAGCCGCGGTTTAACGATTCCATCTGAAGTACATGTGTAAGTTCATGCACGGCAAGTTGTTTCTCCGGTGCCAGGGGAATCGTGTTCTGTTCCGGAGTCGGATAAAGTTCCATTCGTCTGGGAGCCCAAGCTACATAACCATTTGACTGTATGGTATAGCTATGAATGACAACAGGGATATTAAACTTTTTTTCAGGGAAGAGTGACATAAGTTTAGAATATGCTTCGTCAAGAGATTTTGCATACGCGATGCCCCCCGGACCGTAATTCTCTGGATAAATAACAGTGAACCTGCCTGTTTTAATCTGCTTCCATTTAATAGAAGCCGGATCCTGACCTGTCTCATAATATTGTGCAGAGAGAATTTGAACTAAGAAAAGTAAGGCTGAAGATAAAAATATTAGTCTGTGTCTCATTAAATGAAATATTGTTCAAAAATAGCAAATTTAGTGAGTGATAATCACTTTGTGGTGATATGAAAAAAATAAGTAATTTCGTCATCTGAATAAATTGAAGGATTTCTCTAAATAAAGATATTAAAGAATGAAGAATTACAGGTTGATCAATAACATATCAGGATGGGCTGTATTTATTGTTGCAGCAGTTACATACCTGATGACAATTGAACCGACCGCAAGTCTTTGGGATTGTGGTGAATTCATTGCTTCTTGTTTTAAACTTGAAGTCGGGCATCCTCCAGGGAATCCGGTATTTATGGTAATGGGCAGGTTTTTCACTCTTTTTGCAGGAGGGAATGTCTCAAAAGTGGCAGCAACGGTCAATGCAATGTCGGCGCTGGCAAGTGCATTTACTATACTTTTTCTGTTCTGGACTATTACCCATCTTGCACGAAAGATACTTTTAAAGAGTGAAAATGATTATAATACCGGAAGGATCATTGCAGTAATGGCTGCAGGTATAGTCGGAGCTATAGCTTATTCCTTTTCAGACTCGTTCTGGTTTTCTGCAGTTGAAGGTGAAGTATATGCGTCATCTGCTTTTTTTACAGCGCTCGTTTTCTGGGCTATCCTCAAATGGGAGGATGTAGCCGAAGAAAAATATGCCGACAGATGGATAATCCTTATTGCATTCCTGATGGGGCTTTCCATTGGGGTCCATCTACTAAACCTCCTGACACTCCCGGGAATGGTACTCGTCTATTATTTTAAGAAATTTGAATTTTCGTGGAAAGGATTTTCAATCTCATTGGCAACATCTATTATACTTCTTTCATTATTGATGTATGGAATAATGCCGGGTGTTGTAACCATTTCTTCAAAATTCGACTGGTTTTTCGTGAATACGCTGGGCCTTCCATCAAATAGCGGAATGCTTTTCCATGTAATCCTTGTGGCAGTTCTGTTTATTTTTGCAGTTAAATTCTCATATTCATCAACAAACAGAATAAAAAATGGTGTTCTTGCCATAGCTGCTCTTTTCTTTACCGGGATATGGGTAATTTCCGGATCGGTCATTCTTAATATTCTGGTACTTCTGATAATTTCCGGAATCATAATGTATATGGCTGATAAGAGCAGGGCCACCCTGAACACTCTGCTTACTGCCATAATGGTTATTCTCATTGGATATTCTGCCAATGCTATTATTGTGATAAGGTCCTCCGCAAATACTCCCCTGAATGAAAACAATCCTTCAAATCCGTTTAACCTTCTATATTTTCTGAACCGGGAGCAATATGGCGAGAGGCCATTATTTAAAGGGCCTTATTATAATGCACCTGTTACCGACTATACAGAGGGCAACCCTAAATATGCTCTTGAAAATGGAAAGTACATCATAACCGGTCATAACCTGGAACGCATTTACGATCCAAGGTTTATTACTCTATTCCCAAGAATGTGGAGTGATGCGAATGACCATCAGGAAGTTTACCAGGAATGGGGAAGAGTTAAGGGAACCCCGATTCAGGTTACGGACCAGTCAGGCGAAAAGAAAGTTCTGAAGAAGCCAACATTCAGTGAGAACCTGCGATTTATGTTCTCATATCAGTTTGATTACATGTATTTCAGATATTTCATGTGGAATTTTTCAGGGAAGCAAAATGACACACAGGGAACAGGAGGTGCAATAAATGGTAACTGGATTACCGGGATTAAGTTTCTGGACGAACCAAGACTCGGAACCTCCGATTTACCGGGGGATATGAAAACCGACCCCTCAAGGAATAAGTATTATCTCCTTCCGTTTATTCTGGGGCTTGCAGGCATGTTCTACCAGTTAAACCGTGATAATAAGAACTGGGGTATTATCCTTCTGCTTTTCGTGATGACCGGGATAGCAATTGTGATCTACCTGAATCAATATCCAAACCAACCCCGGGAGAGGGACTACGCCTATGCAGGATCATTTTATTTTTACGCGGTATGGATAGGACTCGGTGTACTTGCCGTGTTCGAGGGACTTTCAAAACTTATCAGTGAGAAGATGGCTGCTCCTGTAGCCGGGTTACTATGTTTTTTTGCCGTACCTGTTGTAATGGGTATTCAAAACTGGGACGATCATGATCGGTCGGGTCGTTATCTGACGCGTGATGTTGCATTTGACTATCTGAATTCCTGTGCCCCGGATGCTATCCTTTTCACGAATGGTGATAACGACACTTTTCCTTTATGGTATGCCCAGGAGGTAGAGGGCAAAAGAACTGATATCCGCGTATGTAATCTGATGCTTCTAAACACCGACTGGTATATTGACCAGATGAAAAGCAGAGCCTACGGGTCGGCTCCTCTTTCCGTTACATTGCCGGTTAATAAATATTACGACGGGATCAACAATCAGCTCTTCATTGTTGAAAAAACAAAGGATCCTGTCGACATTTCAACAATAATTGATTTTGTAAAAAGCGATAACAAGGCGACCAAAGTACAGGTCTCAACAACAGAAATACTCGATATTATACCCTCCCGGACAATCAGAATTCCTGTTGATAAAGCGAAAGTACTCGCATCGGGGACTGTTAAACCTGAAGACGCCGATAAGATTGTTCCATACATTGATATTAAGCTTAAGGGAAATTCAATACTTAAAAGTCAGCTTATTGTCCTTGATATCCTGGCACATAATAATTGGGATCGTCCTGTATATTTTGTTACCGGATATCATAATGATGCGTTAGGCCTTGAGGAATACTTTCAATTAGAAGGACTGGCTTTTCGTTTAGTGCCAATAAAATCACAAAATAAAAACTGGCTGGATTACGGACGTATTGACACAGATATTTTATATCAGAATATGATTAAAAAATTTGTGTGGGGAGGTGCGAACAAGAAAAGTGTAGATATAGATTATAACCATAAACGCACACTTATTGTTGTCAAAGCCAGGTTGAACTATGCAAGGCTTGCAAAAGCTCTCTCAGTTGAGGGGAAAAATGAAAAGGCTATTGAAACACTTAATTTCTGCATGACGGCCCTGCCTCTTGAAAAGATCCCCTATGATCCGTATATGGCGGATATAATAGAAGCATACTTCGCTGCAGGAGCTACAGATAAGGCTGTAGAGATGACAAATGCATTCTGCGATTACTATTATAAAAGACTTGACTATTTTCTTAAACAAAAGACTTTTATTGTCAACTCTGCGGAATTTGAGATTCAGACAGCCCTGCAATACACATCACGGGTTGCAAATGCATGCGCAGGTAACGGGAAACCTGAAATGGGTGAAGAGATAACCAAAAAACTGGAGAGTTACTATACTGATTATGTTAAAATCATACAACCTTCTGGAAAGTGATAAAACAGATCAGAAAGAATTGATAATTGAAGCGCGTTTTTTAAGGTATTTTTCGAGGAGGGAAAATATTTTTTCCGGGTAAATGGGTTTTAAAACATATTCATTGCATCCGGCAATATAAGCTTCTGTTTTTGCCTGTTCGGAAGAATAGGCAGTGATCATAATTACCGGCGTGTTTATTCCGTTTTTCCTGAGTATTCTTATGCATTCTATCCCGTTAATCAGTGGGATTAGAAAATCCATAAGAACAAGGTCCATCGTTTTGTTTCCCGCGATAAGATAGTCAACAAATTCTTTCCCGGTATGAAATATCATTAGATCAGCACCCGAGTTTTTCAGTAATGTTTCATAGTAACTGATTGACGGTAAGTCATCCTCAACAATAATAATATTTTTGCCTGTTAATTCTAAGTTGCTGATATTCAAAGTCATTTATTGGTCCGATTAAGATTTAATAAAAATACGATAAGTAAAGGACACGGAGTCGTCATATTTACACAGTTATTAACATTTTATCAACACAAAGAGAAGTAAGAAGACTTTAGATATTTGGTTTCCTGAATTAAATTGTGCAATTTCGTATTAATAATTCCGCTACTTCATGTTAAGACAAATACGTTTTATCAGAATCCCGGCGCTTTTTTTGGGATTGATTTTTCTGATCAATAATGCCTTTGGACAGGTTGAGCTAAATAACGGCACGAGGGCTGTTTTTATTTTTGATATTGCGAAGTATATTGAATATGGACCAGGATTTGCTGATTCGTCTGTTTTCAGAATAGGGATCCTTGATAAAGATGAATTTTTGTTTTTCGAATTGGGAAATCTTAGGAAAACAAGAACAAAGATACGGGATAAACCTGTAGAGCTTGTAAAATTCAACTCTGAAAATCAGATCACTCACACCCAGATATTATATGTTAATAAGGCCGGTGGCTTCAATTTGAATAAAGTTAAAGCTGCTATTGAGAAACATCAGACTCTTCTTATGACTGAAGGTTATGAATTCAGGGAATCGATGATAAATTTTATGGGGGTGGAAGGAGAGATGCCTAAATATAGCGTTAATGAAGACCTGATAAATAAAGCAGGAATGAAGGTGAATTCAAATATGATGTTTCAGGCTATTAAAACTAAAGAAGACTGGGAAAATCTTTTTGGCAAGGCAAACGAACAGATAATAATACAGAGGGATACTATTCGTCAGCAATTAGAAATGATAAATACTCAAAAGGCTGAAATACTGCATCAGAAAGCACTTCTTGACAGCCTCGATAAAGAGATAGCAACAAAGGAGAAAACACTAAACGAAAAGCAAAAAGTACTTGACAGACAGTTTGTTCAGATAAGTAAACAACAGGGAGAAATCTCGGTACAGAAAAAGACAATCGTTGTTCAGCAAAATGAAGTTCAGGTGCAAAAGGATACCCTTTCGAACCAGAAAGGGGAAATTGCAATACAAATGGCCAGGATTGATGACCAGTTGAAAAAGATAGGAGAACAGGAAGGTAAGATAAAAGTGCAGCTTGTAGCTATTGAAAAACAAAAGCTGGTGCTTTATTTTATTCTCTTCGCTCTACTCCTTGTAAGTATTCTTGGATATTATATTTATAGAGGATATAAAATAAAGAAAGAGGCTAATATCAGGCTTGAAGAGAAGAACAGAACAATCTTGATGCAAAAGGATGAAATTGAAAAGCAAAGAGATCTTGCTGCCGCACAGAGAGATCAGATAGGATACCAGAAGAGGCACATCGAAGATAGTATCATGTACGCCAAGAGGATTCAGACTGCTTTGATTCCATCTCTTGAACTTTTCAGCGATAAACTCGAACACTTCGTTTTATATAAGCCTCTTGCAATTGTCAGCGGTGATTTTTATTGGGTAAGCGCACAAAGTAATCCTCAGGTGATAATTTCAGCCGATTGTACCGGACACGGAGTTCCCGGAGCATTTATGAGTATGCTTGGAGTAACATTACTTAACGAAATTGTAAATGGGAAGCATATATTGATGCCCGACCAGATAATAGAAAACCTGCGTCAGGGAATTATTAAATCATTAAAACAAGTTGCAGAAGAGGATAGTATTAAAGACGGGATGGATATCGCCGTCTGTGTTGTTGATTTTGATAAAAATATTCTATGGTATGCAGGAGCTAATAGTCCGCTTTATCTGGTCAGAGGAGGGGAGCTTATTCATTACAGAGCCGATAAGATGCCTGTAGCGATACATTATAAGATGGAGCCATTCACACTTCATAAAATAGATCTTCAGAGGGGGGATGCATTCTATATCTTCTCAGATGGTTTTGCAGATCAGTTTGGCGGACCAAAACAGAAAAAATTCATGTCCCTGCAACTAAGGGAAACCCTTGTTGCTATGGCCGGAAAACCAATGCTTCAGCAAGGCAAAGAGCTAAATGAGATATTTGAAGAGTGGCGTGGCGACGGCCCTCAGATTGATGATATGACTTTAATTGGGATCAGATGCTGATTATCTGCAAACCCATTTGCTTGTGATACCTGATACAGTAACATCAGGAGTTGCTTCAATGCGAATCAATGACGCATCACAGTATTCTGTATCACTTCCGGTTGTAAGAAGGGTTCCTCCTGAATTATAAGTATTCTGCTGGCAAACCTTACAATTCTTCAGACATGATGTAAATGACAAGGCAATAAAAATAAAACCGGCGGCATACATTAATTTCCTTTTCATACAGATTATTTTAAAAACAAAGATACTAAAACTCTTTCTTTAAGGAATAGAATTGAAATAAAATGGTTACATTTTTAGAATATTAAAGAGAATGATGCATCAAATTATTAAAATGGCAGTCATTTGAGCAGGAATGAAAATATTTATAAATTGCATAAAAATTAATTGTCATGGAAGATTCAAAAATGAAAAAACATGTAACTGTGGTCGGGGCGATTCAAATCGGAATTGGTATCCTCAGTCTTATCGGTGCAGTTGCGGTATTCTTTGCACTGAGTTTTGCAAAGGGAGTTGCCGGAGGTGATGAGACAGGGCAGGTAGTTCTCGGATTTTTATCAATAAGCCTTCCAATACTCATTTTGTTTATGGCCACTCTTGGAATTGTTGGCGGGATAGGTCTTCTCGCCTATAAGCCATGGGCAAGGTATCTTGTGATAGTTGTTGCAGCCCTCGGATGCCTTGTCATCCCAATCGGAACTCTGAGCGG
>JADGPT010000019.1 GCA_017882345.1 Bacteroidales bacterium | reverse complement strand
GCAATTTGCATAAGCCTACCAGGCCGAACCATGTACGGAACATCGGAAAATAATGAAGCGCTTCAGCTTTGTTTTCAAATGTTGGTATCTGATTATTAACCATATCCATGAAGATAAGCCATGCTTCATCATGCTGAGGTCCCTTATTTGTAAGTGCGAAACCACCCTGTTGCGCAAGGGATTCTTTTGGCATGTACTGAGAGTATTCCAGTCCCTTGTTTTCCATTCCAATATCATTCAGGAAAGCAGGATCGCCCCAGCCATTTTTAATGAACAGCTCTTTCATCTTACGGACACCTGTTCCGGCAATCTTCCCGAATCCCTCTCCACGGGCAAGCTGATGTAACATTTCAAGTGCAGATACTGAATTACCAAAGTTAAGATCAAGCCCACCTGTTCTTTCCTTATTCAGAATACCATTCTGGTAACACTCCATAATAAAAGCTGTAAGAGTACTCCATGTTATAGTACATATACCATAAGTGTCGCAATAAAAATTTGCTTCAATAATATATTCCGGGTCGAATATTCCACAATTTGATCCAAGACCGGCAGCATTCTCGTATTCCGGACCATCAACTAAAACTTTCTGCCCCTTATAAGGACCTGTCTTCAGAACAAAATCATCAATCCCCTTGCTGCACGACATATTGCATCCAATCCAGCAGCCATCAGGAATATTCTGGGTAAAATTTCTTTTCCACACTGACGAATCTATCTTATAAGAATCAGGATGACTTCCAAATTTATAATTCATTACAGGTAACAGGTCGTGATCATTCATTACCTCCATCAGATGAGCTGTTCCAATTTCTCTCATCTGGCATTGTTTGGCATCCAATTCCCGCATCTCCCTGTTAAATCTTTTACCCCGTTCCATGATAGCCTCAAGATCAACGACATTATTGAGGTTTCCTTTAACTCCCGGGATTTTACAAACCAGCGCTTTAATTTTCTTATTGTGAAATACTGTTCCAATACCTCCCCTTCCAGCTTGTTTCAATCTGACCTTCTTACGTTTGGAATCGTAAAAACTGAAGTTTAGCATCCCGATTAATGAGTGCCCGGCAGCTGATCCCGTAGAGACTACTCCGATATATTTCTTTTCATTATCATTATCGGCAAATATTTCTGTCAGTTGTTCTGCCAAAAGATGGCTATCAGTAGCGTCAGCGGGCGCTTCGAATATCTCAACCCTATGGTTTATACCATCAATAAAAACTATTACATCTTTTCCCGCTTTTCCCTGGATTTCGATGGCATCAAATCCGGAAAACTTAAGGAAAGGTCCGAAAAATCCGCCTACATTGCTATCCATAACCGAGTTTGTCTGAGGTGACAAACTAACTACCAATGATTTACCAGTTCCTGAATACTGAGTTATCCCTCCAATCGGACCGGACGATATAATAATCTCATTTTCAGGATCATCCCATTTTGTATCAGGTTTCGTTGCATCCCAGAGGAGTCTGAGACCATACCCTTTTCCTCCTATGAATTTTTCTTTCATGACAAGAGGTACATTCTTCTCTTTTATTTCTGTTGTACCCACATTAATGTAAAGTACCTTATCGGTGTAACCTTTACTCAGTGGGGTCCAGATATAATCCCAGCCTTTTAAAAGTTTATGTTGAGCTTTAATCGACACTATGTCCATAAATAAAAATATTTAAGGCTTGTATATTCGATAGCAATGAAACAAAATTAAACCAATTCTTTATGATTTAGCATGATATTGATCAGTATGTTATGAGGTGCTTACTTGTAAAAACATTAAAAGGTTCTTATCTTTCGGGTAGATTAATGAAATGATTTATAAGATGTACCGTGCAAAAAATGAAATTCTCAAAAGCAAATGAAGATCTTATTAAATAACAGGGAGGAAGAATTCAGTAAGGAGTCAATTACTGTGAATGAAATGCTTAGTTTGAAAAACTTTTCATTTAAGATGAGAATAGTTAAGATCAATGGAGTATTAATATCAAAAGAAAAGTACGATTCCACAATTATACATGAGAGGGACGATGTACAGATGCTTTATCTCATGAGCGGCGGTTAAAAAAATAATTGTAGGTTTGTACCATGATTATCAGGTTTAAATTTATAGACAAGATTCCTGCTATCTTCCGGAATAAATACGTCCTGACTATCGTTATTTTTATTGTCTGGGTCACTCTTTTAGATTCCAATAACCTGATTGCCAGATACAAAGATATGAGAGAACTACATAAGCTTAAAATCGACAGGGAATATTATATTAAACGCATCGGGGATGACAAGCAAAAGCTTCGCGAATTGAAAACAAACAGCCATAATCTTGAAAAATTTGCCCGTGAACAGTACCGCATGAAGAAACCTGATGAAGATCTCTATATTATCCTCACTCCTTCTGAAGATCGTAAAATTACAAGGAAGAATAGATAAGCTAATGATTTATGAGCATAAATCGCTTTAGTTAGTTCTACTGTTTTTTTCCATCGACCTGTAATATAGTAGCAAGTCAAGAGGTTCTTTTAAGTCAAGAGTGATACCTCTGATTTCGAGTAATTCTGAGGCAGAAGAATCAACCGGCTTCTTTTCGAAAAAGTCAAGATGCACATAGTTAAGATATTTCACAACTCTGAACATATTAAACCATACGTAAAAACGCTTTTTAAATGATTCTATCCCCGATGTATTATTCTTTACCTCGATCATTTTATCAATCCACTCTTTTTGATCGAGGAACAGCCTAAGACCCTGAGGGATTAAATTGAAATGCTCGTTTAATTGTTCGGGGCTGCATTTAAAAAAAACATCAGTCAGTTCAAAAAATGTTCGTAACTCCCTAAATGCCAGCATATTATAAGTTAAAAGTGTTGAGCTTCTATCACTGCTGAGTTTTCCTATTGAAGCACCTGTTCCGAAAGGGACTCTGGAAGAAGCCCTTGGTGATGGGTAAACAGTAGTTGAGTTTAAATTGAAATACCCTCCGGCAGGAACCAGTTTCTGAATAAAATAAAAGTCTTCCCCTGCCTGCTTTCTGTTCATCCCACCTGCTTTTATATATGCCAGTGCTTTTACAGCAATTGCAGATCCCACGGTATGAAAAACATAAGGGAAACCTGAATAAGCAAGTCCCTGAAAGTAGTAACGGAGGTGCAGCTCATACAGAGTAATATATTTAAAGATGGTATCCGGGTAATTGTTTCCTGATAGAGGATGTTCAAAATATATTGAACAAGCCGCGAGGTTATCTTTTTTTAACAATTCATTGGAAACGGCGAGAAAGTAATTTTTCTCAACGGTACAGTCTGCATCAAGATTTAGGATAATTCCATCAGGTTTGTCAATACTGTTAAACCGACGTACTGCTTCATCCATTCCCGTCTTTCTTGCAAGGCCTACACCCCATCCACCGATAAAATGGCGCTCAGCTTCAAAAACAAAAAGCCGGAAGAAAATGTTACTGTTTATTTTCTTCCAGCTTTCAGTATTAATTATGCTTTTTTTATTATTCTCTATATTCTCCCCGGTTGCATCATCAGGAGCATTTATGACAATTATAACTTCAACCTTGCATTCAGGTTCTGTACAATTTGCAAGAGAATCAAGTAACTTAGTGATTCCTGGTTCATTATACGCAGGCACAACTACAATTATACCTGTCGCCCGATCAGGCGCCTCATTAATTTTTTGAGGGAACAGAGCCCTTTCTTTAAGATAGGTCGAGGCAAACCCCATTAATTATTATTTTTTCTCTGTCTTATATTTTTTGTTAATCGCATCCAGTACCTTTGGTGTTATATCCATTGAATTATCACTATAGAGAACGACGCTTCCGAAACTTTTTCCGAAAATATACTGATAGTTGTAATCTGCTTTGTTCTGCTCAAGGAATTTCGTAATATATTCGAGTATCTGACGATTCATAACCTGCTCTTCCTCTACAAGGTTAGACTGGAGTTTATCGCGTAAAGATACAAGTTCCTGTTGCTGCTGAACAAGTGATTGCTCTATCTGTGCCGCAGCAGCCCTTGTAATAAGACCCTTATTTACTTTATCCTGATAATCCTTTGCACCTTTTTGATATTGACTCCCTTTTGAATTGAGTTCTGCTTCGGCGCTTTTTTGCTTAGCGATCAAATCGGTTCTTCTATCTAAGAACATATCAAATTTAAAAATAACTGAATCGATATTGATATAAGCAATCCCTTGTGTCGGGGAACCGGCACTATTGCCTGCTGTGGTACTTTTTATTGATTTTTTATTCCCTGAAAAATGTAGAAAATAAAGGCCTGCCACAGCCAAAAACAGGACAACATACAGAATTACAGATAGTTTCTTCATCTCAAATTGAATATTTGTTAAACATTAGTCAGGCGCAAATATAAACAAATTAATAAATGAGACTTACTCGCACTTATATTTTTAAATTTGTTTTATATGATATAAGCCGTTGAGACTCTATTCTATTAGAATTCGGGACATGGGATTGACCTGATTCGTTTTTTCTGTTGACCTAGCGACAGGTTATTGAATTCATAAACAAGTGAGATTTCATGAGCACCCCCGGTTGAACCTATCAGGCTTGAAATTGTAAAGTCGTAACTATACCCGATATGAAGCTGGCTGGTCTTTATTCCAATCAGACCAATTATTGCATCACCAACCTGAGATGTAGCGAAGGGAATCCCCCTGTACCAGATTCCGAAGATAAGAGGGTCTTTATAATAATAAAGGCCAAGATCGGACTGGTAGAATTTACCTTGTTTCTGAAAGTTTAAGGCAACAGAAAGAACTTCCTGCATTTTTTGACGTAACCGTGTTTTTTTCAAAATCTGGGCACCACCATAAAAATTAAACTTAACAGGAACAGTTGCATCATTACCGTAAAAAGATGTTTTTGGTTTAAGCAGATGATCCAGGGTGAATCCGGCCCATGTCCTCTCATTATAGACCAGCGCAGAGGTTGCAAAATCAACATCAGCCACATTATCGAAAGGAGGAGGTGTTACGGATGGTGATGTTCCGCTTCCTGTTATCTGACTATTAAAGATAAGTTTATTAATATCGAGTCCGAGGTAGTAGAACTTAAAGTTAATCCCGGGTCTGATATGCCACTCCTTATTAACGTTAAAATCATACGAATAGATAAGTCCGATATTCGTTGTACTCAGATTTCCTGATCCTGCCACATCATAAGTTGCCAGAACTCCAATACCCGAATTGAAGTTAGTCAGGGCCTTATCGAATGAGATACTATAGGTATGAAACACACCTGGTACTGCTGGCCATTGATTTCTGTAATTTAGAGCAAATCTATATTCAGACGTAGCGCCGGCAAAAGATGGTGATAGATATAAAGCATTGGCATAAAACTGGGAGAATGTAGGATCCTGACCAAAACTATCTGAAATAATGATGAATGACATTACCAGGAAATATATAATCCGCTTCACCAAGTTAGATCCAGTTAGGTTTATAACGACGAAAATAGCTAAATCAATTTTAAATCTAATATGATTTAACGAATTTTATACCTAAAAGATTCGGATTACGGCATATATTTTAATAAATAGGAAAAACAATTTAACCGGATAAATAGGATTTCAGGACGAATTTCGGAATAGGTTTAAAACCAGATAACACCAATACTATTTCAGTTTTTAAGTAATGTCACATCACCCATTTTTATGAATGGTTCACCGTTTCTGTATTTACCTCTGACTTTCCAGATATAAACACCAGGTTCGCATAATTGTCCTTTATTATAGCCATCCCAACCTAAATTAATGTCAGTGCTTTCAAAAATAGTGATCCCCAGTTTGCTGAATATCTTTAGATGATAATCAGTTACACCTGAGTACGAAGGATGAAATACCTGTGCTGCTTCGTCACTTTTAAGTGAATAATAACCACCCGTTGGACCCTGTGCGTTAGGTATAAATGCATTCGGGAAATCGATGAAATACTCTGACCCGGAGAATGCATTTAAAACAACTAGAGAATCAGAACAACCCCAATCTGATATAACCATAAGCCGAACGTCGTAATTACTGAACTTTGTATAAGTATGGCTGGGTTCATAAAAATCTGACGTAATTCCATCCCCGAAATCCCATTTGAACTTAACAGCGTTGGTGGAATAATTCAGAAAGTGGATCTCATCATTAGGAAGTACAGCCTTTTCAGGAGTAATTTCAAAATGTGCCTGAGGTCTGGGATGTACTGTTACAACAGCAGTAGATGATAAACTTTCCCCATTACGGTTAAAGACCTGTAGTACAACTTTATAATCACCCTCAACATCAAATATCCATTCCGGATCCTTTTCATTGGAATAACCACCGTCACCAAAGGTCCATCTACACGAATCATAAGAAGTTGATTTATTATGAAACCGCAATTTCAGAGGAGCACAACCAACTGAAACATGGGGATCAATTAAAAATGCAACGGATTTAAATCCACTCTGAAGCTTTTTCTTGTCAGCGATGGATTCAACAAATAAGCCATTTTTAGATAATGGATTATTGATACCGGGAGGGAAAGAGATACTGCCCTTTGGTGAATCTTTAACTTTTGACACCTCAGGATTAACCTTGGCAGGAGGTATGAAAACAGAAATATTCCTCATTGATTCATTGCGAATCGGTTTAGATTTTCCCGGTTCTTTTCTTACAGGTTGTTTAACCTGAATTTCTATATAGCTGTTTGTATCAGTTTTGAATAAGTTATCATTTGGACCTGAAGGATTTAATCTGCCGGTAGCTTTTGAAGCGGAAAAAAGAAGTACCGCAGTAGTAATACCTGCTATCAGAATTCCACCAATGTAGTATATGTTTAACCTGGCTGGATTGAAGCGCATGAATTCTTTTCTGGCAACCCGTCGCATCAGGTTTGATTTGATTGATGCATCAGGCATAACCTCGGCGTATTCCAATTTCTGACTGAATAACTCCCTTAAATTAATATTTTGCTTTTTCGTCTTCACTTCTGTTTTTATCTGCTATCCCACTTTTTCAAATAAGATCCGAATAACTACTTTTTAATTTTCCAAGTTTTTCAAGTTTGTCTCTTATTACAGCTTTTGCCCTGCTATATTGTGACTTGGATGTATTTATATCAATGCCCATCATCTCAGCGATTTCTTTATGCTTATACCCTTCTACAGCATATAGGTTGAATACCATTCTATAACCAGTAGGTAATTCATTCAACACCTTATATAACTCATCCGATGTATAAAAATCTTCCTCAAAACTTGTTACCCCTGTTTCAATCGACTCATACTCCTCAATTTCAATATGATATCTATATTTGAGGTTCTTATGATAATGTGTTATTGCAGTGTTTACCGCAACCTTCCTTATCCAACCTATAAAAGAACCTGATCCCTTAAAATCCTTTATACTAAAAAATATCTTTAAAAAACTATCCTGCAGAATATCTTCAGCCTCAGCTTTATCAGTTGCATACCTGAGACATACTCCAAGAAGAAGACGCGAATACTTATCGTAAAGTACCTGTTGCGCTTTTCTGTCATGCCTGGAACACAACTCTATTATTTGCTGATCGCTCATCATAAACTGAGGACATTTCTAAGACATTTAAAAAAAATAAAAGGTTGCATAATATGAATAAGTTTCTTCAAATTAAATGAATTCATGCCTTTTTCATGTTTCCTTAATGACAAAGGTCATTAAAAAATAAGATCAGATCAGTTTTCTTAGCATTTTATTACAAATAAAAAGTAAGTTAATTTTTTCAAGATATAAATTCAAATTATGTTCAACAAATTTATTGCGGCAATATTGCCTTATTTCCCGAAGAAATTTATTTGGATATTCTCAAGATCTTATATAGCCGGGGAAACTATAGATGATGCTATGCGAGTATCTAAAGATTTGAATAACAAAAACATAAAAGTTTCGCTCGACATTCTTGGAGAATTTATAAATACTCTTGATGAAGCAGAATCAAATAAGAATGAGTATCTTAATCTTATAGATGTTTCTTACAAAAATCATATAGACGGGAATTTTTCGCTTAAACCTACCAGTTTCGGTTTACTGATCGACAAGGAGATATGCTATAATCACATCCGTGAGATAGTTGCAAAGACTGCTAAGTTCAATGGGTTCATCAGAATTGATATGGAGGACTCTCCCTGTACTGACGATGAGATCATTTTATTCCGTAGATTAAAGGCTGAATTTCCTGCAAATGTGGGACTTGTAATACAGGCATACCTGAAAAGAACGTTGAAAGACCTGGAACTAATGACAGATCTTAACAGTACTGAGATTCCGGTTAGTTACAGGCTCTGCAAAGGAATTTATATTGAACCTGAATCAATAGCTTTTAAAAAATATGAGGAGATCAATCGTCATTACCTTGAAGACCTGGAATTTATATTCAGGAATAAGATACATGTAGGTATTGCTACACACGATAAACCTCTTATAGAAGGTGTATACAGTCTCATCAAAAAATATAATGTGCCAAAAGACATGTATGAATTCCAGATGCTTTATGGAGTAACCCCAAAACTTCGTGAAAGAATTGTAAATGAAGGACATAACATGAGAGTCTACGTGCCTTTCGGTAAACAATGGTTTGGCTATTCAACACGTCGGCTGCAAGAAAATCCAAAGATGGCAAGTCATATAATCAAAGCAGTATTTTATAAGGGATAAAGAAAGACAAAAGACAAAAGGAAAAGCGATTTGTTTAAATTATAGGTTTTTTGCTGAAAAATCTAACCCCGATTGATTTCACTTTTATCTTTTTACTTTTATCTTTTGTCTTATTTCTTATTTCTTACTTCTTACTTCTTCTGCTGTTGGATTTCCAGATACTTATTCTGAATCTGATCAAGCTCCTGGTCGGTTAGGTTATGTTCAAAGGGAGCAGGCTTTTCGGGTACACCATGAATAAGAAGATATGCAGCAGGGAGCAATAAGAATGGACTTAAACCTACTATTTTGTCAGAGGGAATACCACCTTTTTCGTAGGCATTAATCTTCTGTCTCTGGCGTAATAATCCATAATTCGTGGCCGGATCACCAAGTTTTCCCTGAGTGGTTCGTCCCTGGTAACCTGATAATGCAATGTTATACCTGGCATTATTCATAGTAGAGGGAACCCGGCTTGGTGCATTCATTATTTCAGATTTCAGGTTGGTGAATCTTGGAACGATAACAACCTCTCCTATTGATAATGTATCGCTTTTCATATATATTCCTGCCACAAACTCCTTTCCGACAAGGGTATCACTTACGAACAACATTGTATTCTTATATGCAAGATGTTTGAAAAGGACGGTATCATTTCTGTTTACAAAAAAAGCAAAGGTTCCGTCTAGACTGCTGACGGAGGTGAATTGATGGTTTATAAGAATCTGAGAATTTGAAATCGGAGAAAGAGTTTTGGCATCTATTACGATTCCATGAAAAAGGATCCTGACTCCTGCATTATCCATTTCCTGGCAAAAACAAGACTGACTTATGAAAAGAGATATAATAATAAAGTAAAAACGGTATTTCATCTACATTATTTCGGTTATAGCTTAATAATCAGCTCATTTAAGCTTCTTTTTGGAACATGATGGTTTTTGTTCTTATCTCTCCAATATTTCACATCATCCTTTTTGATATCTTCAATAATTACATTTTCAACAGGTTTCCCAAGTGCAAGAATTAAAAGTATATCAAAATTATCCGGGATTGAAAATTCGTTGCTTAGTTCATCACGTTTTATTGATCCGATAATACACCCGCCAAGGCCGGCGTCTGTGGCACCCAGCATAATACTCTGTGCAGCAATTCCATGATCAACACCAAATAACTCTGATATTGATTTATCGCCCAGTATAATGATATACCCTGTTGGTCTTTCTCCTCTGTCCGGTCCTGACCAATCAGTTAAGTATCCAGCCCAGGCTAAGTATGGGAATATCTTTTCACAATCTTTTGTAGTGTTGAAATAAAGATATTTCAGTGGTTGTTTGTTTGCTCCGGATGCAGACAACCGGGCAAGGTCTATAAGAGATTCTATAGTTCCAGCATCAATTTTGTGTGATTCATCGAAACGACGATATGACCGGGTTTTAAATATCAGTTCCTTTAGGTTCATCATAATCTTTGTTAGTCTCAGGGTATATTTACAGGAGCAATTATCTTAAGGATTTTCTACAATCAGAACCGCTTTGAAACAATGTCCCAGTCAAGAATCTCCCAGAAGGATTTTACATAGTCGGGACGTTTATTTCTGTAATCAATATAATAAGCATGTTCCCATACATCGCAGGTTATAAGAGGTTTAAGACCTTTGCGCAACGGGTTGCCTGCGTTCGATTCCTGTAAGATCTGCAGAGTGCCGTCCTCTTTTTTTGCAAGCCATGCCCATCCGGCTCCAAATAGCGTAGCTGCTGCTTTATTAAATTGCTCTTTAAATGAATCGAACGATCCAAATGAAGCATTTATAGCATCAGCGAGGTCACCTTTTGGTACCTTTCTGCCAGCATGAGCAAAAGATTCAAAGTAGAATGTATGATTCCATACCTGCGCGGCATTATTAAAGATGCCACCTTCAGCTTTCTTAATAATTGTTTCCAGATCAGATTTTTCAAATTCAGTACCGGGAACTAGTCCATTAAGATTATTGACATATGTCTGATGATGCTTACCATAGTGATACTCAAGTGTCTCTTCACTAATGTATGGAACAAGCGCATCCAGCTTGTACGGAAGTTTTGGTAATTCAAATGCCATGATTTAATTATTTTGATTAATACTCTCAAAACTTAAACAATGAACAATCAGCTATGTTCAAATTTAGCATTTTTAATCCAGAGTATCCTCAAAGTGATGTAAGAAAAATCCTGTCTGGTAATGAAGGGATAACTCCTTTTTCAACGGCAATCCTGAAGAGTTCAATAACTGCCTCTCTTCCCCGGGCACCCAGATTTAGGGTATATTCATTCACGAACAACTTTATATGGTTATTCATAACAGTGCTGTCCATCTCTTTAGCATTACCAGACACAAAATCGTAAGACGCAAATGAATCTTTGTAAGCATATTCAAGACTCCTTCTTATTATGCGATTAACTTTCAGAGCAATATCATCAGTAATATTCCTCTTTATTACGATGGCGCCAAGAGGTATTGGAAACCCGGTAAGTGTCTCCCAGTATTCCCCCATATCTGCTAATTTATGAAGCCCTCTTTTATAATATGTAAATCTTGTTTCATGGATTATAAGCCCCGCATCAACCTCATCTTTTAAAAGTGCATCTTCAATTTTTGAAAAGAGATATTCGGTCTTATTAACAACATCGGGCCACGCAATACTGAAAAGAAGATTTGCCGTAGTATACTTGCCGGGAATGGCAATCTTTAATTTCGAAAGTTCAGCGATTCCAATCCTGTGTTTGCTTATCAGTAATGGCCCGTTTCTGTGACCAAGGGCACTGCCCGAATCAAGAATCAGATAGTTCTGTGCAACATGTGCATAAGCATGGTAGCTAATCTTTGTAATATCAATATCAGAAGTAAAAGCTTTTCTGTTCAGCTCTTCAACATCAGTTAGAAAATAATCAAACTCCAACCCTTCAGTATCAATTCTGCCATGCACCATTGCATCAAAAATGAATGTATCGTTAGGACATGGTGAAAAACCCAAACTTAATTTCATATTCTCATTCCAGTGTTAAAAGTACTTCATTAAGCTTTGCTGACAGATTATTAAGTGCAAGAGCAATGTTCCAATTGTTTTTATTGCGTCGTTCAACTTTATTTGAGATTGCCCTCAGAGCTATAAAAGGAATATTTTCCAGGGAGCAAATATAGAAAAAAGTTGCACCTTCCATTGTCTCAATATCAGGATTAAATTTTTCCAACAGCTTTTTTCTGGAAGCATCAGAGCCAGTAGCAGTATTGACAGTTATTGCTCTGACTGGTTTTAATATGCTCTTTATCTTATCACTATACCTGTTATCTGTAAATATAAGGCCATCCTTGTAAGGAAACTCATCTGCACTTATTAATCCGGCTTCGCTGAGGGTAAAAAAATTATCACCATCTTCGATTCCGGCATCTGCAAAACAGTCTGAGAAAGGCATTACCACATCTCCCGGAATAATCTCATCTTTATAACTTCCTGCAATTCCACAATTAATAGCAAGTTCCGGTTTCCCATTCAATGTAATCCATTTTTTCAATGACCATGCTGTTGAAATTGATCCCACTCCGGTGACCAGGAGGACTATTTCAAACTTACCAAAACGGAAACCTCCCGGAACAGTCACCACTCCACTGATTTTTTTCAGGACATCTGCTTCAGAAATGGTAGCTGTAACAAATAATATTCTAAATGACATGGTTGTAACTGTGACAATTTAAATTGAAAGAGCAGTAAATATATCGCTTTTATGAATTATAAAGATCAAATTTATTGGTTAATATTGTATCATTAATATACGCAATCATGATATACCTGACACGTCGGGAGAGATTCAGTGCAGCACACAGGATGTTCAGGAAGGAGTGGTCCGATGAAATTAACCTGAGAGTATTCGGGAAATGTTCTAATCCAAACTGGCACGGACATAACTATATTTTATGGGTAACCATCAAGGGGGAACCGTCAGAGGAACATGGTTTCATAATGAATAGCAACATCCTGAAACAGATAATTATTGAAAATATAATTGATAAAATTGATCATAAGAACATTAATCTTGAGGTTGACTTTATGAAAGGGAAAATAGCAACAACTGAAAACCTTACTATTGCTATCTGGAATGAACTGAACCCTTTCATTGAGAAGGCTGGGGCTAGTCTCCACTGTGTTAAAATTGACGAAACAGAAAATAATTCAATAGAATATTATGGCTAAAAAGATAGAATCAATCAACAATGGTAGTGGTATTTTAATGGATGGATACAATAAGATAGAAACCTGGGACGGGGAAAACCTTGATGAATTGTCGTCGGTTTACTATAAAGTTTTAAAACTCATCGGTGAAGATCCTGACCGGGAAGGACTTAAAGGGACTCCTGTGAGAGTTGCCAAAGCTCTCTATTTTCTGACAAACGGGTATCAGCAAAATCCATGTAATATTATAAACTCTGCAAAATTTAAAGAGGACTACAAACAGATGGTTCTGGTAAAAGATATTGATCTCTACTCTATGTGTGAACATCATATGCTTCCATTTTTCGGAAAAGCACATGTTGCATATATTCCAGATGGTTATATTACCGGCCTTAGCAAGATAGCCCGCGTTGTTGAAGCTTTCAGCAGGAGGCTACAGGTTCAGGAAAGACTTACAACACAAATAAGGAATTGTATACAGGACTGTCTGAATCCTTCCGGAGTGGCTGTTGTAATTGAGGCACAACATCTGTGCATGCAGATCAGAGGGGTACAAAAACAAAACTCTGTGACAACAACTTCTGCATTTACAGGGATTTTCCTGGATAATTATGAGACCCGTGAGGAATTCATGCATCTTATCGGAACAAAACTTCATTAAACACTTATTATGAAAGCATACGTTTTTCCCGGACAGGGAGCTCAGTTTATCGGAATGGGAAAGGATCTTTACGACAAATCAATCCTGGCAAAAGATATGTTCGAAAAGGCCAATTCAATACTTGGATTCCGGATTACCGATCTTATGTTTACCGGTACCGATGAAGATCTGAAACAGACAAAGGTTACCCAACCTGCAATATTTCTCCATTCTACAATTCTCGCTGCCTTACTTGGCGATTCCTTCAAACCCGATATGGTTGCAGGCCATTCACTTGGTGAGTTCTCAGCACTTGTTGCAAATAAAACACTCACTTTCAGCGATGGACTTATTCTGGTATCAAAAAGGGCAAAGGCTATGCAGAAAGCATGCGAAAAGACACCTTCAACAATGGCTGCAATTCTTGGGCTGGATGATAAGATCGTTGAGGAGGTTTGTGCTTCTGTAAAAGAGGTTGTTGTTCCTGCTAATTACAACAGTCCCGGACAAATAGTAATATCCGGTTCATTTGACGGTATTGATAAGGCAATAGAAATACTCAAAGAGAAAGGTGCAAAAAGAGCAATTAAACTCTCTGTTGGTGGCGCATTCCATTCACCTCTCATGGAACCAGCCCGAATGGAGCTGGAAGAAGCAATTAAGAGTACTACATTTCACAAGCCGGTATGTCCTGTTTATCAGAATGTTAATGCAAATCCCTGTATCGATCCTGAAATTATAAAATTAAACCTTGTTTCACAACTCACGTCACCTGTAAGATGGACACAGAGCGTAATCAATATGATCTCCGGCGGTGCAACGTCATTTATTGAAGTGGGTCCGGGATGTGTATTATCAGCTCTGATTAAAAAAGTAAACAAAGATGTTGTCACGGAGAGCGCATCGTTCTGAAAGATAACATTATGATGTTATACTGTTATGGCGTTATTTGAATAACAACGTTACATTCTGAAATACAGATTCATTAAGAGACAATGCAACCGGGCACGTTTTTACGCAATACTCCAGGATTTTTTTCTGTTTATCAGAATATACATTCCCGGTAAAGTCGAATTCAATTCTGATCTCCCCGATCTTTCGCGGGTTTTCATTCATGATTTTTGTTATCCTGCATGTACTGCCATCTATTGAGAATGAATGTTCTCTTGCTGCAATACCCATTATGGTAAAGATACAACTCCCGAGTGCAGAAGCAACCATATCTGTCGGGGAAAAGTTTTCACCTTTTCCCTTATTATCGGCAGGTGCATCGGTTGTAATGACACTTCCGGATTTTATATGTACTATTTCAGTTCTCAGATCTCCAATGTATTTTGTTTTTGCTGTTTCCATAATAGTTTATTTTTTCATAAATTTTAACTCCAAACTATAATTACTTCAGGTACTCCAGATACTTTTAAGGTTTCAAAATTACTCCTCTGTGTTTCTTGCCATCAATCATTATTTCAAGAGGCTTATCAAACCTGACATGCCTGATGAAGCTATCTTCATAAACAACATTCAGGTTATTCAGATAATCAACATCATAATAACCTTCGTTGATAAAGGGATTAATGGTAAAATATCCAACTCTGAATGAAGTGAGGTTTTGAAAGAAATGGGTTCCCTGACTCGGATCTATTCTGTAATTCTTTAAACCCGATTCAATAATGATTCTTGCTGCCGAAATTTGCGGCCACTTAATAGGAATTCCAAGCCAGGGATCAGCTGAACCCCATCTGCCCGGACCAATAAGTATATATCCCTTCCCCTGTTTTACAAACAAAGTATTTATCTTTTCAATTTCAATTGCAACATTTTTATTATTTGCCGCATTAAAAGATTCTGGTCTGACATAAACAAGGTCGTTGATACCTTTAAAAAGTCCATTCCCGAGTGCTGATTCAGAATAAATTATGGTTTCTTCTGGTTTTATATGATCGAGATTAATGCTATGTGCCTCTTCAGTATGAACTATCGGTCTTATCTGCAGAAAGTTGAAAATTTTCGGAGTACCGGCCGGTGTTTCCAGATTGGCAGCAAATTCAATTTCAATAGGGTTATTCATCTCCTGTTGTCCAATCTCAAGGAGGGTACTTAAAATTTCTGCAAGAGGGAATGTTTTATGCTGAAGTATATTTGAAAAAGTTATTACCCGTTTTCCCTTTTGACTGATTCCATCCCGAAGAACATTATTGTTCCTGTCATAGGTTGAAGCAATATACCTGAGGGCTGCATCATTATCAAGATCCTTAATATCAATCTTAAGTATGTTAACTCCATCATCTGTTGACGGGACAAAGCTATTAATATTCAGATCCAGAGCACAAAACTCTTTCTGGGAATCTCGTAATGCTGCTTCAGGAGATGAGAGCTGAAGTATTTTCTTGGGGTATTTCGGAGAAAACCTGAGAGATAATCCACCCTCAACAATCAGTTTTCCGAGACCAAATGCAATGTTAACAATGCCATCTTCAGCTTTTTCAGAACCTATGGGATAATAATTTATTGATCTTGCTACTCCGGAAAGTGTCGGATAAAATATTTCCCCATGCCTGTTACCACAAACCTCCTGCAGGATGATTCCCATCTTCTCTTCATCAATTACATTCGCGGTAGCAGTCATGTAGGCTTTGCTGGCCTTGTAATATACCGAGGCATAAACCTCTTTGATGGCATCAGACAGCATCTTGACCATCTGTTTATTATCAGCACCCCGTGGAATCATATAAGTCGAATAGATCCCGGCAAAAGGCTGATAGTGTGAATCTTCCAGTTTACTTGAAGAACGGACCGCGATTGGGTAATTTTTTGAAACTGCAAGGAATGCATAAAAATCCTGGTACACATGTCCTGGTAGTTCAGCATTAATGAATCTGTTAAGGATCTCATCATCAGTAAGGTCAGATAATGCTATTGAATAGAGATTATTCTGATCCATGAATTCATCGAATATATCCGTACTTAAAACGACTGTCCGTGGAATAGAAATAAGCACGTCTGGAAATTTATTAAACAGCTTACTGTTTTTGATTATACTATTAATAAACGCCAGCCCTCTTGCTTTGCCTCCGATTGATCCTTCACCGATACGTGAAAAGACCTGATACTCATCAAAGCTTGTCTTATCAAATTTCGCAATTACTCCCCTGCCTTTTCCCAGTCTGAAGCTTGAAATTGCAATATAAAGAAAACGTCGCATCTCATCCATTGTTTGAAAATCCTCCTGCCGGATGTATTTGAACATCTGGGCAACGGGGAAGAGCGCTCTGGCATTCAGCCATTTGGAAAAATGATTTCGTGTGGCATGGTACTCAAGCGTATTGTCGGGGATTGTCAGTAATTTCTGTTGAAGGCTCTGTAGGTCAGTGGCAATGGCTATTGGTTCGAGCGTGACAGGATTCCTGAATACAAAGGGACCGAAAGCAAGATTCTGTATAATGAAGTTCCGTAATTCCAGAGACAATGATTTGGAATACTTATTAATAAATCCTGCTCCAAGATCTTCGGCTATCTTCTTATGTGTAGTACTTGATGACTGAATCAGGAAGGGTACTTTGTCATCGTCCGCCATAACAACCTTACATAATTCGATACCGGCGCTTTCATCTGTTATATTATCTCTCTTATAACTTATATCTGAAATAACACCCAGAACATTGTATTTATACTTTTTGTAAAGATCACGGGCATCATTGAAATTGTTTGCAAGCAGAATCTTAGGCCGGCCTCTCATTTTAAGCATCCTCTGATGCTCGTTCAATGCTTCACGCTGAAAATCAAGTGATTGCAGAAGTACGATCTGATAAATATTCGGAAGGTAAGATGAAATATACCTGATTGAGTTTTCGACCAGAATTATAGCCTGAACACCTATATGCTCTATATCATAATCAGCATTCATTTTATCCTCTATCAATTTGATAATGGCCAGAATGAGAGATGCATCTCCCAGCCAGCAAAAAACATAATCAATTGCACTAAGATCCTCCCCTTCAAGTCGAAGAGATACCTCTCTCGAAAAGTAGGTGAGCACTACAATTGGAATGTTTTCATATTTTGTTTTGATTCTCTTTGCCAGGGCAAATACATCGGTACCTTTGAGGCTCAACATCGAGATTACCAGATCAATATTACCATCCTGAAGTATTCTGAAAGCATCTTCTGCATTATCAGTCTGAACAAATGTCGGAGGATACCGCAAATTAAGAGAGGCATACTCATTAAAAATCTGTTCATCAATTCTCCCATCTTCTTCCAGCATGTAGTTATCATAATTACTGCATATAACCAGTACGCGATGTATTCGCTTCTGCATCAGAAGGTCGAAAGATGTATCGGTAAAATCATATTGCTGAAGATCCAGTATTCCCTCAATAATGGTCATAGGTTTTTTATTAATTATTCATAGAGATTACAGCCATACCTTTTTTCCCATCCATACGTATCAAAAGAGGTTTCTCAAAGCGGATATGACGGAAGAATTTCCCATTTTCAATTACTTTTTGTTTATTAAGTTTATCCCATATTATAGTTCCATCGTCTGACCCATGGTTAATCGAAAAATATCCAACATTCATAGATGTGACATTATGGAAAAAGTGAGAGCCAAGCGATGCATCTACATGGAATTCAGGCAATCCGACTTCAACAATTATTTTAGCATTTGAAATCTGGGGCCAAACTACCGGAATTCCCAGAAATTTGTCTCTTGTCCCCCATCTACCTGGCCCCAGAAGGACATATTTGCGGTTTTCCAGAAGCATCTTTTCGTTCATCAAATCAATTTCTTCAGCCATCTCGTTAGTAAAAAGGCTATTGAATTTATCAGGTTCCACATATATGAAATCTGTGATATCGTTAATTACTCCGTTACCCATGCTTTTCCTGGTAATAAGCAATGTATCATCATTTATAATGCTTTCAGGATCAATTGAATAGCCAGCTCCAGTACCAACAAGTGGTTTTATCTGTAACAGATAAAATGAAGCGTTTCCATCCTTGTCTTTTGTAAGGTCAACTGCGAACTCAATCTCGACCGGTGTTCCAAATGCTTCTGTAACAACGTCCAGCACAACCTTCAGAGTAGATGCCAGAGGGATATAATCATATTTTAAAATGTCGGCAAAATTTATTACCCTTGGACCAAAGGCATCCAGCCCGGGAACTATAGTATCATTATCTACGCTCAATACTGAAGCAGAGTGCCGGAGTGTTCCATGCTTTTCAGCCTCACTGATATCAAGTCTCACCAGTCCTGCATTTTCCCCTTCGAGCAGGTTAAGTTCTTTTTTTGCCATATCAACAGCATAGAAAATGACCTGTGAGTTTTTATAAAGGTCTTTTTGCGAGATGATATCGAGTGAGGGATATGCCGGTGAAAATCTGAATGCTCTCTCACCCTCTACAACATAATGTCCGAGTCCGACCGCCAAAACAGCAAACCCGTCCGGGGGGGTCATATGGGCCACCGGATAAAAATTGAATGACTGTGCAGTTCCGCTTATATGTGGATAAAATGCATTTTCAAACCTGTTCCCCACAACTTCCTGTATCACCACAGCCATCTTCTCCTGTTCAACTTTATAATTAATAGCTTCGAAATAAGTACGTGCATTTCTTGAATATATGGAAGAAAACACCAGTTTGATAGCTTCTGATAACTGCTTCAGCCTTATTTCGGGATCAGAATGATTATTCGGAAGAAGGTAGGTTCTGAATATACCTGAGAATGGCTGGCTCATCGAATCTTCAAAAAGGCTGGAGGATCTTACTGCCAGCGGTTTATTTATCAGTCTTATAAAAATCCTTAGCTCCTTTTCGAGAGTGAAACTCAGGTTTCCCTCAAGAAATAATTTTTGAAGTATATTGAAGTCTTTCTCATTTTTAACCCTGTCCCACAAATGATTTCGTTCCATAAACATATCAAATTCATCTGTTCCTATTATTGCGGTCACAGGTGTTTTGATATTAATCCCCGGTAAAAGGCGTCCAAGCTCAAAACTATATATAAGGGTATTAACAAATGCCAGACCACGGCCTTTCCCCCCAAGTGATCCTCCTGAAAGACTTACTACATTTGTTTCATCAATTACCGCGGATTCGTCAAAGTTGACAACCTTTCCCTTGTTCATTTCTCTTCGCCGCTTACGGATAATATCGATGAGGAATTCACGGAGTTCTTTAAGACTGTTGAAATCGGATACTACTATCGGATTTATCATTTTGGCAATTTTCACCTCTCCTCTTGCCATCAGCCAGAGCGAGAAATGGTTTTTCATGGAATGATAAACGAGTGAGTCTTCCGGGACAGTCTCAAGGTAAGCTTCAAACTCTTTCATCGATTTAGCCACCGCGATCTGACGTCCTTTCGTGTCTCTGTATACAAAGTGGCCAAATCCAAGATAATAATTAATGAATGACTTAAGATCCTGTAGGAGACTTTCCGAGTTTTTATTTATAAAATTCGATTTCAGGGAATAGGCATATCTTGCATTTCCCGGATCAGACGACTGAAGTACGGAAGGAAGATTAGGAAGGTCTTTTTTAATATGTTTAATTAGGTCAAATCCTGCGGTGTCATTCAGTACGCCGTTCTTTGGAAAGCGCATATCAGAGATGACACATAACAGGCTATCTTTATACTTATTATAAATTGTGATTGAATCCTCATAATCAGACGCAAGGAGTATTTTAGGTCGTGCCCTGAGTTTCAATACTTTATACAATTCATCAGTTGAGACATCCTCGATAAGGTTTTTTGTCTGTTCCATAACGAGGGTATAGAGCATAGGCAGATAGCTTGAATAATACAATGCAGAATCTTCAACTATCAGGATTACCCTGGTCAGTCCTTTTTTTGTATCGTTATCTACATTTACCTTGTCTTCAAGTAGTTTTACCATTGCAAAGAAAACCTTTGACTCTCCTGTCCATACAAAGTAATTATCAAAAGGAATACCCAGTGTTTTTTGCCTTTTTACGAAAGTTACATCACCCGGGTTGTTAAGCAGAAGAAACGTTGGGATATAGGGATATTTCTCCTTGATTTTTTTACAGAGAATCATCGGGCTTTCTTTATCAACACCGATCATTATGATGATCAGATCGTAGTGCCTGGCTTTTAATCTTGTAAATGCTTCATCTTCCCCCGAAACCCCTGTAACCCTTGGGATTGATGTAAGACTCATCTGATAATATTCCCCAAGCATGTGGTCGGAAAACCGTCCCTCTCCCTCAATAGAGTATGCATCATATAAATTTGCAACAAGGAGGATCTCCTTTACTTTAAAGGGCATAAGATCGTGAAAGACATCTCTTTCAGCATTATGCCTGTCGAGAAACTTCTGGAGAAGCTGCCTGCTGGAAAGTTCCTTAATCTCTTCATCATCCTTTTGCGTAGCCTGCGATAACCTGATAATATCCCTCGCTTTATAGCTGTTTATATAGCCGGTCAGAAGACTTCCGATATTCTGGATAAGATCTCTCTCCTCCTTAAGAAAAGGGCCCTCAGTTTCAGCATTGAATTCAGTTGTATAATAGATCTCTATTGATCCTTTTTCATTGTCTATAGTGGAAAACTCCTGAACCATCCTCCAGTTTGTTTCGCGGAAATCAACAGTTTCAAAATCCTTTCCCATGAATCTGATTCGCGCCACTGTATATTCAGGGTATTGCCAGGCTGCCGGTAAAAGAAGTACGATTTGCTGAAGTGATTCTTCTATTGGTTTAAACTCTTTCAGAATTGATGTTGTCCGGTTTATACAAGCTAACTCCTTTAAACGCTCACTTTGATCATGCAGTAAGCGGTTATATTCAATACTGTTCTTGCTCAATTCATCCATTAGCGACATATCGGTAGGATCAATTTTTAAAATTACTAAAATTGTTTCAGATTATGCCTTTCAACACGAATAGTAAGCGAGTGAGCTATTTGTGATAAATTTCATAATAATAGGAGTCAATAGAACAAATTTTTGTATTTTTAAGAAAATATCCCAAATACTTTACAAAAGTAATTATAAATTGAATAAATAATCAACATGAGAAGATATCTCCATTTGATAAAAGGATAATAGCTATGAAAAAACTTATTGTATTTTTCTTGTTTCTATTCGCGGGCATATTCTCTGCAGCCGATGCACAGGAGCGTGATAAGGACTTACTGGCAAAGGGAATGAACTTTATTGAAACCAGAACCTATACTCCGGAGGATGATGCAAAAATCCTTGAGCTTTACAAAAACCTGCGCGTTGCTGATGTTTCTGATGGTATGGATATGGTAGGGTTACCGGGTACAGGTCTTGTAGATCCGGCAATACATCCTGATTGGGTTGATTTAAAAGGGTTTACACAGTTGATCAAACCTGGTACCGCAGTAATTATTGACGATACAGAGGATAAAGATATCGGATCAATCGGTTCTAATAATATACTGTATTGGTACAAACTTGGCGCTGTGGGAGTAGTTACAGATGCCGGAGCAAGAGATACTGATGAAGTAGGACTCGAAGGCGTGCCTCTCTATCTGAGTTGTTGTTCCCCGGGCAGTTGCTGAGCAGGTAGCCAGATATGCGAGTGAAATTCTCACCAAAGACAAAGCAGGCAGAAAGGGTCTCTATGAAAGTTTAGGACGCCCCTTGGATAAAACAGTAAAATAGAATTAAAACAGCGGACATGGAAAACCATGAAAAAATCATGAAGAAATCATTAAGGACATCTTTAGTATTCTTACTTATTATGTTTTGCATTGGTAAGGTTGAGTCTCAAACAACTCATCCCGAACCAATAACCCTTGAAATTGGTTCCAGGGCACCTGATTTTAACCTCCCTGGAGTGGATGGGAAAACGCATAACCTGAAAGATTATGATAAATCACCAGTATTGGTTATTATATTCAGCTGCAATCATTGTCCTACTGCCCAAGCATATGAGGATCGGATCATTGCACTTGCTGCTGATTATAAAACAAAGGGGGTCGACCTTATTATGATTTCACCAAATGCTGAGAAGGCTTTGAATTATTCCGAATTAGGTTATTCTGATATGGGCGACAGCTTTGAAGAGATGAAACTTCGTGCCACTGACAAAAAATTTATTTTCCCTTATTTATACGATGGTGATGAGCAGAAGACTGCTTTGGCCTATGGACCGGTTGCTACTCCTCATTGTTTTGTTTTTGACAGAAATCGTATTTTACGATATAACGGACGTGTCGATGCATCAGAAAAGCCGGGTACAGGCAACGGTGAGGACCTCAGAAATGCCATTGATGCTCTGCTGGCCGGGACAACAGTAAAAAATCCGGTAACCAAAGTTTTTGGATGTTCTGTTAAATGGTCATGGAAGGATGAATATACACAAAGGCTTTATAAACAATGGTCTGAATTGCCGGTCACCATCGGGGAGATTGATGTTAAGGGAATAAAAGACCTTATAAAAAACGCTTCATCTGACAAACTCAGGTTAATTAATATATGGGCAACATGGTGTGGCCCATGTATTACCGAATTTCCTGATCTGGTTATTATAGATCGCATGTATCGCGGACGTCCATTTGAGTTTATAACGATCAGTGCTGATAAGCAGGCAAGAAAATCTGATGCCCTGAAGTTCCTTCAGAAACAACAAGCTTCCAATAAAAACTACATATTTAATAAAGATGATGTATATGAACTGATTGAAGCTGTTGATCCATCGTGGAAGGGAGCTTTACCATACACTCTGATTATTGAGCCGGGAGGTAAAATTATTTACAGAAAGCAGGATACTATTGATCCTCTTGAGATGAAAAAGCTCATAGTAGGGAATAAATATATTGGCAGGTATTATTAATTGGGTCTATAAGCTATGAAAAGTAATTTTAACAGGCGTCATTTCGTTAAAACAGGGGCCATAGCAGCCGCCGGTTTAACATTTGCCCCACCTTATTTAAATGCCAGAAAGAACAGTATGGCTAATAATCCGGTAAGGCTGGGGGGCCCTGTTCCCGGCAATTTTACCGATCCAACCGAATGGGTAAAATCTGTTAAGTCACTGAGATACAGCGCTGCATATAGTCCGGTTCAGCCCGGTGCACCAGATGAAATGATCAGATCTTTCAGAACTGAGGCAAAAAAAAACAACATTCTGATTGCAGAAGTCGGAGCTTGGAGCAATACTCTTGACCCGAACGAGTTAAAACGTAAAGAAGCAATTCAAAAGAATATTGATGCTCTTCAGCTGGCAGAAGAGATTGGCGCATCATGTTGTGTGAACATTTCCGGGGCACGAGGTGAAATATGGGATGGACCTTATCCAGGAAACTATGCGAAAGATACATTCGACCTGATTGTTGAAACAGTCAGACATATTATTGACCGGGTGAAGCCTGTAAGCGCATTTTATACACTTGAACCTATGCCTTATATGCTTCCTGATTCGCCTGATACATACCTTGAATTAATCAAAGCTGTCGACCGTAAACAGTTTGCCGCACACCTCGATCCGGTGAACATGATTTCGAGTCCTCAGAAATATTATAATAATGCTGCGTTTCTTAAGGAATGTTTTGCCAAACTGGGCCCATTTATTAAATCTATTCATGCTAAAGACATAACCATTTTACCAAAATTGACAGTCCATCTGGAGGAACGCAGACCGGGATTGGGTTCGGTAGATTATGCCGTTTTTTTACAGGAGACCAGCAAGCTTAAAGATATTCCTTTTATGCTTGAACACCTCGACAAGCAGGAGGATTATAAACTGGCAGCTGATTATGTCCTTGATGTTGGAGAAAAGGTGGGAATTGTTTTTGCAGACTAAAATTGCATGACATTAATAGCTCACCTCCGATACAAACTCTGATACGGGAGATATTCTTCGCATTTCGCTTAAAAGCAGACAGACTGGCAGAGGCAGCCTGCAAAAATATTTTTAACAGGGATTACTCAACTTCCCAAACTGATCCACTCTTAAGCAGATCATCCATACATTTTATTTTTGCGGTCTTTTTTATTCCCTCAATCTGTTCCTGCACAGCTATGTCGTATGTAGGACCATCAACAGATCTTATAACTCCCAGAGCTACAGGATATTCAGGGTATTTCATATTAGCCAGCATATACTGGATTCCAGGGTTAGGTTCTAGAGCGTCATGAACAAGAATGTTCTTTTCAGTTATGCCACCTTCTCCGAGTTTAACAGCCTTCAGTCTCTTGCAACCCTCAAGTATCAGACCCTTTTCATTATTCTTTCCGAAGGTCATCGGCTGACCATGTTTGAGGATCAGAGTTCTGTCGTCTCTTACCTCTTTTTCAGCTATAGTGTCGTGGATTCCATCATTAAAGATAACGCAGTTCTGAAGCACTTCAATAACTGAAGTTCCTTTATGTTTTGCAGCCTCGATATAAATCTGAGTCGATAATGCAACATTAGTGTCGATTGTACGGGCAAAGAATTTGCCTTTTGCACCAATTACAAGCTCCCCTACAGAAAAGGGTTCTTCAACTGTTCCAAAAGGAGAAGTTTTTGTTACCAGTCCTTTTGTGGATGTGGGCGAATACTGGCCTTTGGTGAGTCCATATATCTCATTATTAAACAATATGATATTAATATCGATATTGCGTCGGATGGCATGAATAAAGTGATTACCTCCGATTGCGAGTGCATCGCCATCGCCGGTAATCTGCCACACAGACAATTCAGGATTGGCGATTTTTACACCGGAAGATATCGCAGATGCACGGCCGTGAATACTATGAAATCCATAAGTATTCATGTAATATGGAAACCTTGATGAACAACCTATTCCAGAAATAAACGCAAACTTCTCTTTGGGTATCCCCAGCTCAACCAGAGCTTTTTGAACTGAACTCAGAACTGCATGGTCACCGCAACCCGGGCACCATCTTACTTCCTGATCACTCTTAAAATCTTTCGGAGTATATTTATATACCTGTGTTTCAGCCATTTTGATTATCCTCCAGTATTTTTATACATTTTTCTTTAATATCATTTATTGTAAACGGGACACCCTGAATTTTATTAAGTTGTTCATAGGAGAACTCCTGATGCTTAATACGCAGATAGTCAGCAAATTGGCCCATGTTTAATTCGCAAACCACAATCTTTTTGAATTTACTGAATACATTTTTTACGTTTTTTGGCAGAGGATTGATGAAATTGAAATTAACCAGGCTCACTTTATGACCTTCATCCTGTAATTCCCGTACAGCAGTTAACAGGTATCCATAAGATCCGCCCCAGCCAACCACCAGCACATCACCTGATTTTGCACCATAAACCTCCAGTCCGGGAATTTCGTTGGCTACTCTTTCAACTTTCTCTGCTCTGAGCCTAACCATGTGTTCGTGATTTTCTGGAACATACGATACTGTTCCTTTGTCTGTTTTCTCAAGTCCCCCTATCCGGTGTTCCAGACCAGGAATACCCGGCACTGCCCATGACCTTGCAAGTTTGTCATCATCACGCTTATAAGGTAAGAACGGGATCTCAGTTCTGTCAGCAAACGGAGGATTGATTTTTGGAAGATCTTTCATTTCCGGAATTCTCCATGGTTCTGTACCATTTGCGAGATAACTGTCGGAGAGAAGTAATACTGGTGTCATGTGTTCCAGGGCAATTCTTGCTGCTTCAAAAGCAAAATGGAAACAGTCAGAGGGTGTACTTGAGGCGATTACTACAACAGGACATTCTCCATTACGGCCGTAAAGAGCCTGCATCAGGTCAGCCTGTTCAGTTTTTGTAGGAAGTCCTGTTGAAGGACCTGCCCTTTGAACATTCACAATTACAATCGGAAGTTCAGCCATCACAGCCAGTCCGATTGCCTCAGATTTAAGCGAAAGTCCCGGACCAGAAGTTGAGGTAACAGCCAGGTTGCCTGCAAAACTTGCTCCGAGTGAAGTACAGATTCCGGCTATCTCATCCTCAGCCTGGAAGCTTTTAACACCCAGATCTTTACGGGCAGCCAGCTCTTCAAGGATTCCAGTTGCCGGGGTGATAGGATATGAACCAATAAACAGTTCCAGTCCTGCTTTTTCGGCTGCAGCCATGAAACCCCAGGCAGCTGCCGTATTTCCATTAATATTACGGTATGTACCTTTCGCAATCTCGGCAGGAAGAATTTTATATGTAGGAGTTAAAGCCTCGATAGTTTCAGCATAGTAATACCCCGCTCGTAAAGCAACTTTATTTGCTTCAGCCATGCCCGGTTTATTTCTGAACTTCTTCTCAAAGTAATCTTCTGTATACTTGAGCTTACGGTCAAAAAGCCAGTAAACCATTCCAAGCGCAAACATATTTTTTGTTCTTAAAACCGATTTCGGGTCAAGTCCAAAGTCTTTAAGAGCCTCTTTCACCATTGAGGATATAGGCGCTGCTATAATGTTGTAGTTATCAAGTTTTTCCTCCTTAACAGGATCTTTTTCATAACCTGCTTTCTCAATGTTTTTCTCAGTAAAGTTACCTTCATCATATATAATGGTTCCACCTGGTTTGATCCATTTAGCGTTTGCTTTGAGGGCAGCCGGATTCATTGCTACCAGAACATCCGAAAAATCTCCGGGTGTGTTTATTTCCGAATGGCCCAGATGAACCTGAAATCCGGATACCCCTCCAACAGTTCCCTGGGGAGCACGAATCTCCGCGGGATAATCAGGAAAAGTTGACAAGTCGTTACCGAATAAAGCGGCAGTGTCGGAGAACAGCGTACCTGAAAGCTGCATGCCATCACCTGAATCACCCGAGAACCGTACAACTACCTCTTCTCTTTCGATAACCTCTGATTTTTTACCCATGATACCATATAGTTTATTCTCAGTATAGTATGAATTTTAATACTAAAAAATGTTTATAATGCACAAAATTAACTTTTTAAGAATTGAAAAACGCACAAAAAAAGTTTTACTGTATGATGTTTAGCATGTTTTGGTCTTGAGATAGTCTCAGCTCCAGATGTCTGCTTTCTTAAGGTTAATCTCTCCCTCAAAGAACATTCGTGCTATCTTCTCAAAGTAGGTTGTATAGTCGGAAATAAAAAACTGATCTTTTACAATTCCGGTATCGTTTAAAAGGTTGTTTTTATCCAACACTTCTCTCAGGATCATAGAAACAATTCTGGCGGAATCAATAACTTCAATATTAAAGTTGAATATTTTACTTATCTGGTTTTTGATAATCGGATAATGTGTGCAGCCGAGTATTAATGCTTGTATTCCGGAGAGTGACTCGTTTGACAAATAAGTACGAATAATTGCATTGCTTATATCGTCGAATATGAATCCCTCTTCAATCATCGGCACAAGCAACGGAGTTGCCAGTGAGATTACAGTTGTCGAAGGTGACTTCTCTTTTATTTTCTGTTCATAGGTTCCGGAACTTATTGTCCTCTTTGTTCCGATAACCCCGATTTTATTGAAATTCCTTGTACTCAGATAGTTTACTACCGGG
>JADGPT010000124.1 GCA_017882345.1 Bacteroidales bacterium | reverse complement strand
ACCATAGCTGCAATTTATTCACATTGTTAAATAGAACAGTGTTGCGGTAGGAATCGTACACATAAAAGCCCGAATCAGGCCAGATATAGTTGCTGAATTCAGATGATTCAATTTCCACAAGTTCAAAATACTTCCATCCTGTGAAATCTATTTTGACATAGCGATCTCCACGAGCTCCGTGGGAGAGATGTTTCGGACTTTCTATTCTGAAATTCAGGAGTTGTCCGTTGCCATCACCTTTAACCCATACTCCAAGTGCCTGGTTTTTATTAATATTCAACCATGGTTCAAAATTTTTCTCCATCTTGATCCATGAACCTTCCCTGGGTGAAGCACCCGAACTTTGGGCAGAAAAGAGACCGATTGCCCCACCTCCCTTTGATTTTTCAGTTGAAGTTTTTATCCAGCCCGATACGCCAGCGGCATTTCCTTCATTAGTAAATTCACCTGGCTTTGAAAAATCTGCTAAAACAATATTAGCAGGATCATTGAATGGTTTCGCTGACATCAATGGCTCAATCCTTAACTTAACAGGTTGTGCACCAAACTCGTTATTGACTACCCATTGAGACGAAGTATGGCCGAGACCTGCAACTTTATGCTTTTGATAGGCTACTGGTTTGAAATTCCACTTCTCGTTTTTATCCTTGAAAAGAGTAAATTCTTTTCCCGGCTGACGAAGCAGAGCACGAATGGTGTCGTTGAAATAATTCTCGTGTCGCAACTCTTCGTATTGTTTCATGATGGCGATCAATCGTCTAAAAAGCGGATTTGCATCCAGATTTTTCTCATCAACGCCACCCAGCATAGAAACCCCAGCGTTATTGCCGATCATTTTACAACATAAATATTCAACATCGTCAGGGAAAGTTGGTTCCACCTGGGGAGGATTCCATGTTTGATTTCCCCACCAACCCAGGTGGAGAGGGAGAAGCAACCCTCCATTTTCAACTGGTGCATATTTATTAATAAGTGGAGTGTGACCGCGCCAAAGCCCATGCTCATTCTCATTTGATTTAATTTTTTGAGTAAGAAAAAGACGCACAGATTTTATTGCAGCCGAATGAATATCTATAAACCGTTTATACCCTCTTACTGGTCTGTCCCAAGCCTGAAAGCGTGAGCGGTAATGCCACCAATGATGCGACATGGAGCTCATCTCCATTCCAACAGGACGTTTTAATTGTTTCGATACTTCAAAAATAAATTTGGTCCCATAGTACCAGAAATTTTCTTCTCCGCCAAGAATATCGCTGCCATCTATTGCATCTAAATATATCCCGTCAAATCCACACTCGCTTACAATTTCTGCTGTATGTCGTGCTATCTCATCAAATAGAGGAGTTTCCGGACCGGGTACAAACCTGCCAAACATCTCGCGCAAATGAAAAACTTTTTCTTTAACATTAAACGATGAAACTTTTGTTCCGTTCGCACCACGTTTGCACCCTGTAAACTTATATGGAGGAGTATTTGTGACACCACTGAATTCAATCAACTCGCTACCTATCCTCAGAGAAAGACTGTTCCTTACAAAAAAACCAGTGGTTGTTGTAATGTTTTCTGTTGATTCCTTTACAACCATTTCAGTGTCACCTTCCTTAAACGGTTCAGCCAGAGTAAATGTGTTGAAATAGCCAAGATCTTCGCTAGGCATTGGAGTAACATATTTGCAATTCTTGTCTATAAAAAAAGCATAAGTATGAAATATGGAAGATATACCTACAGCATGAAGACGATCATTTATCCGTTTAAAAGACTCCCATCCGTCGGGCCATTTATTAGGGTTCAGCTCAAAATCGCCGAATTTAAAAAAATCGCTGCCCCCTCCATGGCTATCAATTTGATTGAATCCCAAGCTTCGGCACATTTTAATCCATTCATCAACCGTTCCTTCAGTAAGTGTTCCAAAGTTCATCAGGTAGGAGCCGTAGCCCTCCTTCGACATCTGAGCCCAGGCCCCTCCTTTATCGGAATGTGGAACATCTTTTGCATGTGACATTACATCACGGATAATAGGTAGCATTTTCTGAGGAGGAACACCAAGAAGAGTTATTTCAGCTCCTTCCAGTCCAAATCTTTTATAACAGGTTGCCCACAGGTTAGTCTGCAAAGCTGGTATCTGACGGACATGTGTAAATAGATTCATAGAGAGAGCACATGCAGCAAATGGCTCGTAAGGCATACCTTCGAGCTTTAAAGGAATGTTAAGAAAAGTGAGTGATTCTACTGTTCCTGTAACAGAAACAACTTTTAAAGTAATTCTATCATTTGCTTTCCTCACAAGAACATCAGCCGTGACATCCGCATTCCCAAATTCAAGTAGAAGATGTTTCCCTTTAAGTGATACTGAAGTTATATTCTGTTGTTTCCCATCATGTGTAATGTATGCACAATATGAAACAGCTGCAGGATCAAGATAATCATTGCCTGTTGCTTTATCTGTAAAATGAAGGTTTTTCCCCTCATGTCCAATCTCATATCTGAAACTGCCGGATTCAATAACAATACCCTCCTTTAAACCGGAGGAGCAGCGAACAAAAACTATACTCGCAAATAGAAGAATAATTAAATTTATTTTGCTCCCAAAATTATTTTTTCTATTCATGGTATCCTCCTTTTAAGTTTTTGGTTCTACCAAATATAGAAAAATTTATTTAAAGAGTAATAATTATTGTTTCCGAACATAAACAGAGAACGCAATGAAGTTCAGTACAACACAAATTATGCTGGCTGTTGTGTTAGCATCTATGTCAGATATTCTCTTTGCAGGAAGTGCCCTTTCGAATTACAGGCAAGATGTTGAAAAATAGTAATCTAAATTCTATCACAATAGATTATGATTCCACTGTAGCGACAGTATTTGGCAACCAGGATGGAGTGGGCAAGGCGTATAACTCGACCAAATCAAGAGATAGAAGCTAACACTCACTACTCTGTTTTTGTACAGATATGAAGTTGATCCTCAAAAGTTGGTTTCGTACAGGTTCAACCTATACTTCAAATAGTATTTGTGAGTTCATGAAGCAAACAGTAGAATATGGAGACAAGAACGCTTGACTTTTTTCCGTTGGTTTATCAATGTTCCTGGCAAAGTTGTCAAAACGCTCGTATAGTGACAGCCAAAATTTCACAACATTATTGGTACGCCGACTAATGGCGGGATTTTGAGCAACGGCTATCAATAGCTTGCTGAAAAACTTTAATAACACTTGCGGAAACATTACTGTCATAAAAACAGAAAGGAAGGATTATGTAAAAACGTGAAGTTATGACTATTAAACACATTGAAAGTGGATGAAAATCCATCTTGTTACCCACATTTTGATGCGAAAGCGGGAGCTTACTTCGCAAAAATCCACAGTTGCGAAGCTGAAGCGTAAATTTTTTGAGGAATTATTTTCAATTTAGAATTTCGATTAGCATTAGAAGTAAATCCTGAAAGAACAATAATTGCTGCGACAGCAATTAATAATGAGAAAATATTACTTATTGTTTTATTCTCTGTCTTGCACAACGTTTACAGCCAACCAGTTTCGTATGTTTCTATTCGGACCTATAATGAATATGTCCGCTGCCATAAGGTTCCCCTTTTAATATTGTGCCATTAGTGGCGTAGTATTCAAATATTTCTTTCAGATTGAAATCCATATTATTTCCCTGCTTTATGACCTATAAAAGCATAATACATGATCACCAGGTAACATGGGACACATATCCAGTAAGCGGATTGAGTTGAAAAGCTGACAGCAAGTTTTCCATACAGCAAAGGCAGTACAGCACCTCCGGCAATAGCCATTACAAGCAATGCTGATCCTGTTTTTGTGAACCGGCCCAACCCTGTGATTGTGAGTGGCCACATAGCCGGCCATACAAGAGCGTTGGCAAGACCGAGCAGTGCAACAAACAGTACTGTAACAGGTAAAACCAGTTCTATAGATTTAAATGTCATAATATCAATAAACGACATGGAGAAAACAAGATGTGATGGAGTCAGGATGGCTCCAAGAGAAAATATAACGCCAAGAATTGTACATATTTTTAAAGCAGTAACCTGACTGAGATATCTTGGAATAAATATAATTCCTGCCAGGTAACCGATTATCATACCTAAAAGAGTAAGTGATGTGAAATATTTTGCCGATTCCATTGCAATACCTATTGATTGACCATACCTTATAATAGTGTCTCCGGCAATAACTTCCACCCCTACATAGAAGAAGAGAGCAACAACACCGAGCATGAGGTGGGGGAACTGCCATACGCTGGTTTTTTTAGCATTCGATTCCCCACTGGTTTCATCTTCAGCATCTGTATCAACTTCAGGGAGATGAGCAAATTTAAGCAAAAGGCCAAGCAGTACCAGTATGACTGTCATTACAACATAAGGCATTATAACCCTTCCTGCAAGTTCATCGAGTATAGTAGTGCGGGAAGCAGCATCAGCGGCCTGAGCAAGTTTTTCTGTAAGTATTTTGGAATCTTTCAAAATAATACTGGCAAGGATTATCGGAGCTATTGCACCGGCAAATTTATTTGCTATTCCCATAATACTTATTCGCTTTGCAGCGCTTTCGGGAGGTCCGATGATCGTTATATAAGGATTCACTGCGGTTTGAAGAAGAGCCATTCCGGTTCCTTCAACGAATAACCCGAGGAGAAACAGGCCGAAGGTTCTGCTCATGGCAGCCGGTATAAAAATCACTGCACCTGCAGCCATTATCCACAATCCAACTGACATTCCATTCTTGAAGCCGGTTTTTTTAAGTACCCATGAAGAGGGCAATGACATTACCAGGTAAGAGACATAAAATGCAAAAGTCACAAAATAGGCTTCAAAATCATTTAATTCACAAGCTGTTCTGAGGAATGGAATAAGGATTCCGTTAAGCCATGTGACGAATCCGAAAATGAAAAAAAATAGACCGATTATGGTTATTGAAAAAATATAATCTTTTCTGCTGATACCGTTTGAAGAATTGCTGGTTGTCATAATCTTAAATTTAATTATGGTTTAGTTTTACTCTGATTAATAATACTTTGCCAGCCGTAGGGCAGCATCACAATATGTGCTGAAGTTATCAATAGATGTATCAGGGGGGATTTCACAACCTGCCGATACGATTCCACGGCCATTGGTAGCCTTAAAGCACTGGATCACACTCTCTACAATCGTTTCTTTTGTTCCATCACGGATAATGGAAACGGGATCGCTGTTCCCTGAAGGTACCTGTTTACGGGAGAATAAATCTATAAAATTGCTCATTGAGCTAACCAGGTGGTCAATATCCACAATATCGGCACCCGTTTTGATCATGTAAGGTAATATTGCTGTGGTATTGCCACATATATGCAGTTTAACCCTTGCATTTAAGGAATGTGTATGATCAATTAGCGCCTTTTCAAGAGGGAAAATGAACTCCTGATAAAGTTCAGGAGAAATCAGTGAACACACTGCATCTCCAATTCCGATACAATGTGCTCCGGCTTTCACCTGTGCAGTAATAAAACCAACAGCGCTCTCAGTCATAATATTCAATGCCAGTTTAACCTTTTCGGGATGTTCATACATATCCATACATGCTGCCGACAAATCGCGGATATCGCAATAGGCAGCCAATGGACCTTCTACCCATCCACAGATAAACTGAGTCTTTCCGACCAGTCTGTTAAATTCCCTGATTTCATCGACCCGGGCTTTTAACCGGATGTGATCCTTGACCTTAATTACTGAAAGATTATCAATATTGGAGATTTCTTTGATGAGATATTCAGTTACCTGTGGCAGGTTATTTTCAGGGTAAAAGAGTTTTGTACCATAAGCTGATGCTTCAGCATATGGATCGGACATAACATTTACCCAATCGTATGAAAAATCAGTTGCACACTTGATATTGGTTTCACATTTATCTTTATAGTTCAGACAAAAATCTTTATATTTCACTCCGGTGTATTTTGCCGCAAATCGCATTAAAATCGGATGAAAAGGGGGACGGTCAACTGTCAGTCCGTTGATAAAATCTTGTGTTCGCTGTAAGGAATTCATCATTTAAGGATTTTTATTTATCAAATTGGGAGAGGTTTAACATAGGATCGAGTCTTGCATTGGAATTGCGGAGTTCATCCCATCCAACTCTTTCCCCTGAAATTGCAGCTTCCCTGCCAAGGATCGCTGTGAGTGCAGAATCTGCAGCTGATTTGGTTTGATTCAGATAATTACCTGTTTCAATGCTTTTGATAAAAGCGATCTCCTTGTTCGCATCTGCATCCTGGAGAGCAGAAAGAAAGACACCGGCTTTTCTTTGTTCATCTGTCAGTTCGGTTGTCGCACACCGTGGTACTCCTGAATCCCATGGGTTATCACCACTTATATAAACACCTCCTGAATAATGTGCCTCCGCTGTTCCTTTTGTACCAATAAATTTTGCACAAACATCTCCAAAGGCGGGTCCGAATTGTGTTGCCAAAACGGATACATTTATCCCTGGGTATTGATACAGAACCTGAAAATGCTTCCATGTATCCCCGAATTTATGGTTTTCATCTTTACCACCTGTTCCGATGGCAGCTATGGGGAGCTTTTGAAGAGCCCAGTTACAAACATCGATCATATGTATTGCCTGGTCAAGCATCACTCCTCCCGATAATGCATGAAAATTATATTGATTGCGGATACGGGCTTCATCGTAGGAGAGACCTGTAATATTTCCAACAGTAGATTCTGTTGCCAGATAGCAAAGATGAACGTTTAGTATCTCCCCGATATCGCCCTTCTGGATACGGTTTACCATCTCAACATAAGGAGTTGCATGACGGATCTGAAATCCTATAACTATACTTTGTTTTCCGTTCACCAGATTACCAACATGCTCAACTTTGCGGCAACCGGCAACATCAGGCGCCGCCGGCTTCTCACAATAAATGTGTTTTCCAGCCAATACTGCGGCTTCCAGGAAATCGGCATGAGTATATGCCGGAGAAGATATTAATACAGCATCAATATCCTTATTTTCGAGTAGCCGCAGGTATGCTTTTGAACCTGTATAAGTAAATGCTTTCGATATAGAAGAGAATCCTTTTTTAATATTTTGCTCATCAAAGATTTTTTTTGCGTGTACCAGGTTATCCTCAAAAAGATCAGCCATCGCAATTATATTGATATTTGTATTATTTGACATCGAGGTTATTACAGCTGTACCTCGTCCGCCACAACCAATAATTCCCATGCGTATTGCTGAGTTTGCTTTCGATCCAAAAGCCCTAGCTGGACTTAATAAGGTTACAGCAGACAGTGCAGCTGTGCTTTGTAAAAAATCTCTTCGTTTCATATTATCATTATTTTATTTTTATATGTTTTCCTGGATAAAATTTAGCTATTTATAAACTGTAAAATTGTTTCCCTTACAGACCGGAATAACGGTCTGCTTCAAATATGACCTCATGGGTATAGAGTGCATCGGCCAGGCTGGTCAATGGCATTTCCTTTCCCTGATCAAGTGCCTGAAAAAACGCCTCAAATTGCATCTGATAAGGATGGTCTGAGACATCACCCGAATCGAGCATTTTCATGGATAGTTCGCTCCATTTGTTTTTGTTCAGTCCACCCAATTGCGTTGAATGGAATTTATTGTCAAGAAGACTGCCTTCACTCCCAACCAGGTGAATGTGAAAATAATAAGGTTGCAAACAATCGATCACTGATGCAACCTTGCCAACACGCCCGTCTTTAAACTTAATGATGCTGACGGAAGTTGTAGGATATTCATACTTTGCGAAATCCTTATTAGCAGAAGAGGTAGAAAAGCTGCTTACTTTCTCTATGTCATGCCCCATAAAAAGCAGGAGGGCATCAAGTGCATGACAACCGCCGGAAAGCAGACTGCTTCCGGCTGCACTTTTTTTAATGTTCCACCGAAACTGGCCATACCATGGACCTATACCATGATAATAGTCAATCTCCCCATAATGAATTTCCCCTAATAACCCTTTGTCAATAACTGCTTTGATGGTCGTTAACTGACTTGAAAACCGACATTCAAAACAGACACAGGTTTTTACTCCGGCTTTTTCAACAGCAGTTTTGACTGCAAGACAATCGTCCCATGTCAGAGCCAGTGGTTTTTCAATAATCAGGTGTTTCCCGGCCTTGGCAGACATAATTGCCTGCTTTGCATGATCGGAAGGGTAGCTGCAAATTGAAACAGCATGAATATTCGGGTCGGCAAGCATTTGTGCCAGATCGGTGTAACATTTAATTGTTCCGCCATGCTTTGCACTGATATCTTCTGAACTTAGTTTCCGCGAGGAGCACAGAGATGTGACCTGCGCATAAGAAGTTTTGTTAATAGCTTCGATGTGAGCCCCTGCAGCCCAGCTGTAACCAATTAT
>JADGPT010000123.1 GCA_017882345.1 Bacteroidales bacterium | reverse complement strand
AGCAGCTCAAAATAAAGTGCGAGATAAAGAAATACAGAGCTTAAAAGTACTATGGAAATGTTGAATACAAAAGTGTCGGTTTTCATCCCAAAAATATATTTTGAAGGGGCATAAAAATGTGTTCTGAAGTCAAGAAATCCTCCCTTATATGGGTCGAGGTAAATTGGATCGGTATTTTGTACCAGCGCATTTTTATAAACCAGAATTTTCTTCCGTTCGTAAGGCTTTGTAACTATTTCCTCAAGTTTATAATTATAATAGTCATCTTCAAGCTTTTTCAGTTTTATATCATACAAATTGTAAAACCTATCTATTTTGTTGCTTGCAGAATTTGAAATTTTACTGAATGTTTTGTCTATTCTGTTGAGGTATTTTAGAAGTGAATCAGCAACTCCGGGATTAAATTCATAAGGTGTGAGATCAGAAATATAATCGAATGAAGGAACATGAAAGACTGCAGCCATCTTTTCCAATTCATTTTTAAGAAGAAGAAGCCTGGTGAAATGACGCGCAGATTTTTTTAGAAGCAGGTCCTCGTTGTTACCAATATTTTTAGGATTACTTCTAAACTCAAAAAGAGTTGTTTCAAGTGCGTCGCGCAGTGCTTTAATTCTGTATACTTTATTGAAGTCAGCTTCACTGATTTTCTTTTTAAGCATATAATAAGTATCTCCTTCCTTATTATATTGAATATTACTGTATCTATTGTCCTTAAATTGTGTAACAATGAGTGCTTCATAAGTCCACCTTGTCGGCATAAATTCTGCTATAATGGGCACTTTATCAACATTCCCTATTTTACGGTTTAGCTTGTCGAAGGAGAACATAGCTCCACTGAGCACCATCATTGGGATTATTAAAAGTGGTATGACAATGTAGATGGTAATCGCCGAATTGAAAGAGGCCGATATGTTCAACCCAAACATATTGGCACAAAAAGCTGTTGTAAATAATGCGAGCCAGTAATGGAAATACATACCTTTAATTCCCAAAACCGGGTTGGCAATCAAAACAAACAGAAGTGACTGGATTGCCGATATGAGTATCAGAATTGCAACCTTGGATAAAAGATAACTGTGGCGGCTTAAATTTAGGAAACGCTCCCGTTTCAATATCTTTCTGTCCCGGAAAATCTCTTCAGCGCTGATTGTCAATCCAAGGAAAAGGGCAACGATCAGACTCATAAAAATATAAATAGGGAGATTTTCATTTTCCGAAAAAATGTAAATATCAGAGTCAGGATCAGGAATATACCTGATAATAAAGGAAAGAACAAATCCCAGAATCGGAGCTTCCAGCAGAGTGATCAGGATATATTGTCTATTTGAAATTTTACCCTTGAGATCTCTGAAAAAATAAATCTGCAACTGTTTCAAAAAGGCTGGCCTTTGTAGATTTTTATGTGGAGGCTCCTTAATTTCAGGTACCTGTATGAAAAGATGTTTAGAATTATATGCATTTGCCCATTCATTTGGTCTGACTTTCCGTTTTTCAGTATATTTACCGAACTCATCTACAACCTGGGTTTCAATAATATTAAAAATGGTTTCGGGATTCACATTCCCGCATGATGGGCACTCTCCCTGATTTGAGTTGATCTGGGCATCGAGTGTTTTGAAGTAAATTACAGAATCTACCGGATTACCGAAATATGCCATACAACCACCCTGATCGAGAATAACAACCTTATTAAACATCTTGAATATCTCGGATGATGGCTGATGAATAACTGTAAAAATCAGTTTTCCTTTAAGTGAAAGATCACGTAACAGGTCCATCAGGTTTTCAGAATCTCTTGAAGATAATCCGGATGTAGGTTCATCAAGAAACAAAACCAGTGGTTCCCTGATCAGTTCCAATGCAATATTCAACCTTTTTCGCTGTCCGCCGCTAATCACTTTATTAAAGGAAGAGCCTACTTTTAATGCCCGCTTTTCCAGCAAACCGAGATTCGAAAGAGTGCGATCAACCAGGGCGCCTAACTCCACTCTGGTTTTATCTCTGAAACACTGACTGGCCGCGTAAAAAAGATTATCAAATACTGTCAGATCCTCAATTAGTAAATCATACTGAGGGACATATCCAAAAACACCTTCGAGCGCTATATTATTCTTAGCAACGTCTAAACCGTTAATTTTAACATTACCCGAGGAAGGTTTCTGAATTCCACTCATCAGGTTCATTAATGTTGTCTTCCCTGAACCACTGGCTCCCATAATTCCGATAAGCTTTCCCTCCTCAACTGAAAAGCTGACATTATCTATGGCTGCATAACCCTCCCTGAATTGATACGTTAGATTTTCAATAGTAAATGAAATTTTATGGATAATTATATCGGAAAGAAAACTGGAACTGATGTCACTATAGTAGATTGAATGTCCCTGTTGCGATTTTATTGAACCGCCCTTTGCAAAAGTATAGACCTGGCCTGATCTTATAGGAAGACCATTAAGATATAACTGGTCTATTGATATATACCTGATAAAATAAAGGTCAACACTCGCAACTCTTAAAATTATTATTTTCGTATTCTGATAACCGGTAACCATTTTTCTGCACAACTCACATTTTTCATTTCCAGGTGTAAGTACCAGTATTGCAGGATTATTCAGGTCCTCAGGAGAATTGTTTTTCACGAATTGCTCGATAGCAGTAAATTCTACCGAGGATATTTTGGAAACTTCAGCGACTGTATTAATGATATTCATTCTCTGAAGAGTAAACTGCCTGTCGGTATTTACAAGTTCATAAAGCCTCATCAGAACAACTACTTTCTGTTCCTGGTTAAGAGTGCGGTTGATCTTTTTACATATACCGAGAATCTTTACAGAATCCTTTACTGAGGGAGCGGAATGCTCTTTCAGTATTGATCTTTGCATTACCGGGCCGACATGCTCATCAAACAGGGCAAGATATTCTTTAACAGTTTCACTCGTAAGTTGTTTATTCAGAAAACCGGAAACATACTCACGCTCATTTATAAGAATCCCATTGTTCTGCTTTACAATCAGGGCAAATAATTCCATCAATGCCTTTAGGATCTCTTCACTCATAAGTTGGTTGCGAAATTCAGCGCTCCAAGGTAACGAAGTTAAAAAAAACTATTTCTTTTTCACTAATTTTGATAATTATCTCATTCTATAAAAATATTATTATGAAATCACCAAAATTCGCTTTTCTGGCAATCTTGTTAACAATATCATTATTAATGAATAATGATATCCTTGGGCAGCCGGCATACAGGGAAGTACAGAAATTTAACTTCGACTGGAAATTTTACAAAGGGGATATTGTTAATGGCCAGGATACTGGGCTGAATGATGCCGGATGGCGTACTCTGGACTTGCCTCATGACTGGAGTATTGAAGGAACTTTTAGTAAAAATTTTGCAAGCTCTACAGCATATCTTCCAGCTGGTATCGGCTGGTATCGAAAATCTTTCATAATACCGGCAACTGAGAAAAACCGGAAGCTATTTATCAGTTTTGATGGGATTTATAATAACAGTGAAGTCTGGATTAATGGTACTTATCTTGGTAATCGCCCAAGCGGATATATTTCATTTCAATATGATTTAACACCATACATTAAAACGGGGAAAGAAAACCTGATCGCTGTCAAAGTTGATCATACCAAATATGGCGACTCGCGCTGGTACACGGGTTCGGGTATTTATCGTGATGTTAAACTAATCTTTACATCGCCACTGCATATTAAGCAATGGGGTGTTTTTGCTGCAGTGAAGGATGTATCTGTGGAAAAGGCAACAATCAATATTGAAATCAGTATAATTAATGAATCAGGACAAGCATCTGACGTGGCAGTATCTAATTATTTGTTATACAAAGCTGATACTGTAAAAAAAACAACACAAAGAATATCAATGAAAGGCTCTTCCTCAAAAATCATTTCTCAAAAAATGGAGATTTATAGTCCAAAAATGTGGGATATAGATAATCCTAATCTTTATTCGTTGATCACGGTAGTTAAGGGAACGGATATGCTTGACAGCCAGAGTACCCCTGTTGGCTTCCGTAGCATCAGGTTTGATGCTGATAAGGGATTTTTTCTTAATGGTAAGAACCTTAAACTGAAGGGAATATGCATGCATCATGATGCCGGAACACTCGGCTCTGCGGTTCCCCGCCAGGTGATCGAACGAAGGCTAGACATCCTCAAAGAGGTTGGCTGTAATGCAATACGAACGAGTCATAATCCCTTTTCATCTGATTTCCTTGAACTCTGTGATGAAAAGGGCTTCCTTGTAATTGGTGAAGCATTCGATGAATGGGAACTCCCAAAGAGAAAATGGATTGCAGGATGGAATGTTGGAATTTCAGGGAAAGACGGATATTCAGTTAATTTTAAAGAATGGGCCAGACGTGACCTGGGAGATATGATTTTGAGAGACCGCAACCATCCTTCAATTATCATGTGGAGTATCGGAAACGAGATTGACTATCCGAATGACCCCTATACCAGCATAATTCTAAATACCGAAGCCAATCCTCAGTCATGGGCTAAGTTTGATGAAAAGTTGCCAAAGGCCAGCCGTTTGGGTGAAATAGCAAAGGAACTTGCCGGCGTTATCAAACAGCTTGATACAACCAGACCAGTAACTGCCGGTCTTGCTTCAGTTTTAATGTCAAATGAATCCGGATATGCTGAAGCCCTGGATGTAACCGGGTATAATTATCAGGAATCCCGTTATGCCGCGGATCATCAGAAATATCCTAAGCGCATCATTTACGGAAGTGAAAACGGGATGAGCCTTGAAGCCTGGAAAGCTGTTGCAGACAACAATTATGTACTGGGGCAATTTTTGTGGACCGGATTCGAATATATGGGCGAAGCAGGACAATTCCCCAGTCGTCACAGTACTTCCGGGATAATAGATCTTGCCGGAAATAAGAAACCTGAATTTTATTTCCGTCAGAGTTTGTGGAGCGACAAACCAATGGTTTTTATCGGAACTACGGATCATTTAACTGATAGTGCTCCCGGAGATTTGTGGGCACATAAAAGTGTTGTCCCTGTGTGGAACTGGAAACCAGGCCAACTAATAACTGTTAGTGTTTTTACAAATTGTGAAGAGGTTGAACTGTTTCTGAATAATAAATCACTTGGGATTAATAATATGGCTGATTTTAGAAACAGAACAATCAGCTGGAAAGTGCCATTTGAAAGCGGACGATTGAAGGCTGTCGCACGGATCTCTGGTAAAGATATTGCTTCATATGAATTGAATACGACGGGAATACCGGTCAGAATTGCCATAAAAAGTGATGTTATACAACTCAAAGGTGACAGACAGGATATGGCAAATGTTTTTGTAAGCCTCAGCGATAAAGCCGGAAACACTGTCTATTCTGCTGAGAATGAAGTTACTTGCGAAGTATCCGGACCTGTAAGAATTCTTGGAATGGAAGATTCGAATCCACGGAATATAGAATCTTATAAAGACAATAAACAGAAAGCCTTTCATGGTAAGTTGCTGATATATCTTCAATCGCTTGATAAATCAGGTAAAGCTGTAATTACCTTGTCATCACCGGGATTGGTTGGAACTTCCCTGGAATTAAATGTTGTAAAATAATGATTGAATTTGATTTTTTAAATTGGTTAATTCCGGTCTAAGCATTGAAATATACTATTCAGCAAGGAATTTGTACAACTCTGCAAATATTATTTTAATTTAGATCAGGGCTGCTGTTTCTTTTTAATAGTCTGAACACCCTGTCGGCATTGGTTGTGACTCAACCCGATGTTGCAGAAGAATTCATTACCAGATAGTCATCAATTTACCGTTATATTACTCGATCAGTTACAGACCTTACTTGATCCCCGTAAATTCTTCAGAATTAACCGTGAATGTATTGTCAATATAGAAGCTATTGCTTTGATGTATAGTTTCTCATCCAGCAGGTTACAGCTGACACTAAAGGATAAGGAAAAAAGTGATCTTTTTGTTGTAAGCCGCGATAAAGTCGCTGAGTTTAAAAGATGGATAGATAAGTAGCATTCCCCTCTTTAAGAAAATTTTGCAAATTCAATCTGAACTTTGAAGGTATTATATTGTCAATGACAGGTATTACTCTTCAAACAGGGGCATCCTTTAAGGGAAGAGCCCTTGCACAGACTGCCGTAACACTGGACGGTAATGCAGTAATATTGCCATAATATATTAAAAAATTAAAGAAGCTGCTCTCACGGGCAGCTTTTTTTTAATCAGTTTTTTAAAGCATTTGACTGTCCGGTAAATGTTGGCAAAGTAAATTTAAATTCACTGCCTTTTCCGTAAACACTCTCCACCCAAATTTTACCTCCGTGTTTTTCAACAAATTCTTTACAAAGAATCAATCCGAAACCGGTTCCTTTTTCTTCTGCTGTACCTGTTGTTGTTTGAATATGAGATATATCAAACAATCTGATTAAATTATTAGGCTCTATTCCAATTCCATTGTCTGAAATAGTAATTGTTACATTTGAGTGATTTTTTTTAGCATTAATTTCAATTTGTCCCCCTTTATTTGTAAATTTTATTGCATTTGAGACAAGATTCCTGATTACCGTTTTAAACATATCAATATCAGCAAAAATGTTTATATCGTTTGCTGTATAATGATTGATTGTGATGTTTTTAATATTCGCATTTAGTTTTAAATTTTCAATAACTTCCTGACAAATATTTTCAAAGTTCAATTTTTGTGGTTCGAACGGAATTTTACCAGACTGAGCTCTTGCCCACTTCAATAAATCTTCCAATAACGTAAACACGTTTTGTGTTGATTCATTAATATGATTAACGATATCTTCAATTTCGTCAATATCATATATGCGAATGTTCTCTTTTAATAATTGTGATAAAACAAGAAGAGCATTAAATGGACTTCTTAAGTCGTGTGCAAGAATTGAGATGAAAAGGTCTTTGTCTCCATTGAGTTGAAGTAATTGCTCGAGTTCTTTATTAGCAATGATTAACTCTGCTGCCCGTTTTTCTTTCTCTTCGTTTTGAAAAACAAGTTCTTTATTAGCAATGATTAATTCATCTGCACGTTTTTCTTTCTCCTCGTTTTGAAAGGCAAGTTCTTTGTTAGCAATGATTAATTCATCTGCACGTTTCCCTTTCTCTTCATTCTGAAAGCCAAGTTCTTTGTTAGCAATGATTAACTCTGCTGCCCGTTTTTCTTTCTCCTCGTTTTGATAGGCAAGTTCTTTGTTGGCAATGATTAATTCATCAGCACGTTTTTCCTTTTCTCTATTTTGAAAGGCAAGTTCTTTATTAGCAGCGATCAACTCTATTGACCGTTTTTCTTTCTCTTCGTTTTGAAAAGCAAGTTCTTTATTCGCAATGATTAACTCATCAGCACGTTTCCCTTTCTCCTCGTTTTGAAAGGCGAGTTCTTTGTTAGCCATGATTAATTCGTCCGCACGTTTTTCTTTCTCCCTGTTTTGAAAGGCGAGTTCCTTGTTAGCAACGACTAACTCATCAGCACGTTTTCCTTTCTCTTTGTTTTGAAAGGCAAGTTCTTTATTTGCAATGATTAATTCATCTGCCCGTTTTTCTTTCTCCTCGTTTTGATAGGCAAGTTCTTTGTTAGCCATGATTAATTCATCTGCCCGTTTTTCTTTCTCCCTGTTTTGAAAAGCAAGTTCTTTATTAGCTATGATTAATTCTTCTGCCCGTTTTTCTTTCTCTTCGTTTTGAAAGGCAAGTTCTTTGTTAGCTATGATTAACTCTGCTGCCCGTTTTTCTTTCTCCTCGTTTTGAAAGGCAAGTTCTTTGTTAGCAATGCTTAACTCATCTGCCCGTTTTTCTTTCTCCCTGTTTTGAAAGGCGAGTTCTTTATTAGCAATGATTAATTCTTCTGCACGTTTTTCTTTCTCTTCGTTTTGAAAGGCAAGTTCTTTGTTAGCTATGATTAACTCTGCTGCACGTTTTTCTTTCTCTTCGTTTTGAAAGGCAAGTTCTTTGTTAGCAATGCTTAACTCATCTGCTCGTTTTTCTTTCTCCCTGTTTTGAAAGGCTAGTTCTTTATTAGCAATGATTAATTCATCCGATTTTTTTCTTTTATCCATACTATGTCTCGATAAGGTTATGGGTTCTTAAATTGCGGAATAGCTTGTTTCTGCAATGTACGAAATACCTGAGATATCGAAATAAAAGTCAAATTATTTTAAAAAATAATGGCGCTTCTCTCCGGATCATTGTTTCTACACTTTTTGACCACAAATGTGTGAATGACACAACTCATTCCTTTAATTGTGCAACGCTTATCGGAATTAAAGGACTCACCTTTGTCCTGTGATGATTTTGTCACAGACTAAAACAGAAGCCAATGAAATTAAAAAAAGTGTTCCCGTTAATTGCAATGTCGATAATTGTATTAATGGGAAGTT